>NZ_ONDD01000039.1 GCF_900316465.1 uncultured Fibrobacter sp.
TAACGAAAGCTTTGTCGGGTCAAGCTGGTAAGGCATCATATCCATTGCCGCGCGATGCCCGATGTGCAGGTTCGTGTCTGTCGGAATCAATTGCCGCCACTGGCTTTCGAGATAAAGCTTGGTGCGGTTGTAATGCAGGGAGTCGTCGGTGCAAAGCGTAATCTTTGCTGGGTCAACGACGGTAATCCGTTCGAGGTCTGTCAGGAAGATGGATTCCCTGTCTTTCACGAGGGGCGAGACTCCAACGCAATGCAAGGCCTTGTTGCCAAGGTTGTTGATTTCGATCTTTTTCACCATCCATTCTTCGTCGCGGATGATGACGCGCATGCCGGGGGCAAATTCAATGTTGTCGGGGGTCTGGTCCATGTAGGAAAAATAATAAAAGAAGAGAGGGGACTGCTGCAATAGAATTACGGCGTGAGCTAGTTACACCTAAATAGACGGTTTTAGGGATGATTTGGACTATAAGCCCTACAAATGTAGGATATATCTGAAAAAATGATAGAATCGAGTGTTAGTTTGTTGCTGAAATGCTACCTTTTTGAATTTGTAAGAAATATTTAAGTTAAATTAGAAACTTTTTTATATAAATATCAAATTAAATGTTGTTTAATTATTTAATCAACTAATTAATAAAGGATAAATATGCTTTTTAGTATTAACTGCGTTGAAAAAATATCAAAGAAAGATTTTCCTGATGAAGAGCAGTTTCTGTTTGGCCCGTGTGATAAACGATTGTATAAAGGATTGAAGTCAAAAAGATATTTTTTTAATGATTTTTATGAACATGATCAAAATGCAAAAAAACTCAAAAAAAGAGTGCGAGTGCTTGATGAGAACTTTTTTGGTCCCAATATAAATGTTCAGGCTGTAGTTGGCCAAAATGGTAGTGGGAAAAGTACATTGATGGAACTTATTTATATGGCCATCAATAATTTTTCGTACATGTATGAAAGGGGACATGATGAAGAGCGTCCTGGAGCAGAATCTCTTTATTATGTTCCAGGTTTGTTCGTTAAAATTTATTTTTCTGTAGGAGAAAAAATATATGAGTTAGAGTCGAAAGGTCTTATTTTGGATTTGATATGTAACGGAAGTAAAATAGCTCATTTTGAAATCAATGAATATGGTAATGTGGAAATATTGCCAAGCAAAAAAATTGCAGAATTAATAGACAACTTTTTTTATACAATTGTATCGAACTATTCCATTCAATCATTTATTCCAACAAACTATATTCATAATATTTATGTCTTTGAATCTGGCAGAGATAGAAAAATTAAGAAAGACAATGTTGGGGAAAAAATATGGATAAATAGTATTTTTCATAAAAACGATGGGTATATTCGTTCAATAGTTTTAAATCCATACAGAGATAATGGGCATATTAATATTACAAATGAATTGAATCTTTCCAAAGATCGTGTTTGCACGCTGTTTCTTTGGGCCAAAGAACAGGGGAAATTCTACTTTGACCCATATTTATATCATGATTTAAAAATAAATTTAAAAAAGAATTTTTTAAAAAATAAAATCAAGAATATTTGGAAACTAAAGGGTTCTGCTAGTGCAGATTTCGACAAAAGATATCCGTCAGATCGCCATTGTTTGAAATTTATAGATGAAAAATTTGCAAAAAAATTAGTACATGAATTTAGCCTAAATGCAGAAATGTTATATGAAGGTTGTGATGAATATAAGAAAAAAGCCATGCTTTATCTTCAGCTTAAAATATTGACTATTGTAAATAAATACGATGTACTGTTAGAATATAAAAATGTCGTTTCCTTCGATAAGGATAGTGATAATCCCAGAATTATTTTTGAAGAAAGTAAAAAGACTGATCGCTTAATAGAGATGCTAAAGGCTCCCGAATGGCATGTGACAAAAAAGATAAAACGAGTTACGTCGTTCATGAAGTTATCGAAAGAGGCTATAGAAAGAATATTTAACCCCGCATTATCATATAATGGCGAAGTGTACTTTGACGAGCTTTCAAAGGTGCTTATGAGGGAAAACCCTTTTTTTGGTCCTTTTGTAGTGTCAAACGAAAAAGGCAAGCGTTTTTTTGTAGATCCTGTTAGAATCGACCGACTTCTCCCTCCGTCCATTTTTGATTATGAATTGATTTTGAAAAAGGGGGATGATGATATAAGTTTTTATGATTTGAGTTCAGGGGAATTGCAACTCTTGGAAACGCTTTCAATTCATTGTTATCACATTGAAAATATTCTTTCTATAAACAGAGAATATCAGGATTTTGATGGATCTATAAAATATCATCCAAAATATGAATGTGTTAATTTAGTTTTTGATGAAGTGGAAATGTGTTTCCATCCGGATTTTCAAAGACAATTTTTAAATAGATTGCTCAATTTGGTTACTTCGATGAAACAAAATTTGTATGGAGAGGGAGGTTGTTGCATGAATATAATGATACTCACGCATTCGCCTTTCATTCTTTCTGATATGCCAAAGAGTAATATTTTGTATTTACAAGACGGAATTGATGTCAGCGATAAGGTTGATTTAAATACTTTTGGTGCAAATGTAAGTGATGCTTTGTATCATAGTTTCTTCTTGAAGTCAAAAGGATTCGTTGGAGAGTTTGCTCAACATAAAATAGAATCATTAGGAAATTATTTTACAAATAAACAAAATGAACGATATCCCAATAGTAATATTTTTGAATGGTCTGATGATTGGGCTGATTCTTTTCTTGAAAAAATTATTGGGGATGAAATGATAAGAAATGTATTACGACAAATAAAAGAATCGTAAGTAGTGGGGTGCTTAAAATGAAAAGAATTCTTATTACGCCTCAAGTTCAAGCCATTGCTGATGAATATTACGATGAGATTATTGCAAAAGAAAAACAAAAAACGATTTCAAAGTTAACCCAAAGAATAAGCGAAATTCAAAATTCTATTCCTCAATCGCCAAATTGGAAACTGTATGTAAAGTACTTAAAAAAAATAATCAAGCATTATGATGAACTAATAGTTTTACATCCTAGGTTTTTCAAATACTATTGGATGCGTTATTTCTTTTTTTTGAAGGATACTGATTTAGATAGTGAGTCTTGGAAAGCGGGAACAAAACAAAAATTTCATGAGATGGTTGTGTCTGCTATGGGGTATAAAACAGTTAGGAGTGAAATAATAGCGCCATATATACAGCGATTAAATATTCGTGTATGCGTAAATTGTAATAGCGATTATGTGTTATCTACTGAAAAAAGAGTTCGTTTAAGTACTGGAAAATATGGTGTTGAGATAAAAGGGCGTTTTCAGTTAGATCATTTTTGGGCAAAATCAAAGTACCCTTTTTTGTCCATTTCTTTCTTTAATCTTCAGCCGTCATGTGGCTTCTGTAATTTGTGGAAGAAGGATAAAATTGGAAAATTTAATTTATATACAGATTTTTATCAAAAAATAAACCCATTTCTTTTTGTTTTGGATAAGAAGGCTCTTTTGACGTATTTGCTAAAATCGAATTCAAAACTACTTCATGTTGAATTGCATAGTAAAGAACGGGGTTTGAGGGAAAATCATGAAGAAATTTTTTGTATTGATGATATATATAAACTTTTGAATGATGAGGCAGAAGAAATTATTTGGAAAGCAAAGATATATAGCAACTCTTTTATTGGACAGTTGCAAAATTGGTTCAAAAACAAGTTTACGAATAATTCTGAAAAAGATTTATTCCGCTTTATTTTTGGTTTTTATCCTGGATTAGAAGATGTTCATAAGAGGCCTCTAACTAAAATGAAACAAGATATTGCAAAACAGCTGAAACTTGTTTAAGAAAAGACCATTTTGCCAACGTCGGCAAAATGGTCTGCTTTGTAAAATTTTTCGGAACCCCTTGCCAGCTTTTTTGATATTAGGTACATTAATGCCCGACGCATCTCGCTGTTTTAAGGCGAGGTGCGTTTTTGTTTTAACCGGTTTTCGGTTTTGCAAGAACGCCTCTAACATCAACCGGCCACAATTTATGGCCAAATGGAGGCTTAAAACTCATGGTAAAACAATCATTTCACGATGTAAATGTTTTCATCAATGGCATTACGAGTGTATGCAAGGATTCTGCCATTATTGAAGAAAAGACTCTGGCCCACTTTGGGAACGAGTATAAGCGAGTTGTGCGGTACATTTTGATGATGAAATTTCAAAAGTTTTCTGCAAAACAATTTGCTGAGGCTCTAGTTCCTCGCGATTTTTTGGAGGGTATTTATGATGTAGAAAGAGAATGTGCCGAAAGAAATGGCTTAACTATTGTTTATGGCTATTCGGATGATTTAATGGAACTTGACGGCGCAATTCGTTTAGGGGGATATTGCTTTAAAGACGGTAATTTTCATTTGAAATGGGATGAGGGGAAATGGAAACTCGTTGATGGAATTGGTAAGCACAATAACATTACCGCGCTGTGGTATGATAGTAATGCGATTGACGATAACGGCGTAAGAATCCCGTGGACGTACAAGACGGACATTCCCTTTGGAAAGTTTAACATGATAAATGGCGGGTCCCCATATTGTGAGTGTCTTGTGTTTGAAGTGAAAGATTTAGGGATTTAGAAAGTTAGGGAGGGTGCGTAATGGATCTTGCAAAATTTGAGAAAGCCCTAATGATTGGGGAAACTGTGGCTGTAGAATTCAAGCGCGCTGGCGGTCGTGTTGGCGACGATGTTTATGAGTCTGTGTGTGCTTTCTTAAATCGTTTCGGTGGCGATATTTATCTCGGGGTCCTTGATAATGGTAAAGTTGAGGGCGTTCCAGAAAATGCGGCTATCGATATGATCAAGAACATCATCAATGTTGCGAATAATCCGACTCTATTCCAGCCGACAACATATCTTGATCCAGAAATCATACGACACAACGGCAAGACGTTAATCCGTATTCATGTGCCACAGAGTTCCGAGGTGCATAGTTTTAAGCGGGTCGTTTATGACCGCGTGAATGACGCTGATGTCAAGGTTTCCGCAACTTCACAAATTGCGCAGATGTTCATTCGTAAACAGGGTATATTTACCGAACTGCGCATTTATCCGTATCTGAAAAAAGAGGACTTGCACCTGGAATTGCTTGACAGGGTGCGCCTTTTGGCGGTCAACAATGCTGGAGGCGACCATCCGTGGAAAAACATGGATGATGAGACATTGTTGAAGAGTGCTGGACTTTATACCATGGACTACGACTCGGATAAACCGGGATTCAACCTAGCGGCGGCACTCCTGCTTGGCCGTGACGAGGTGATCCATAGCATTTGTCCGGCGTATAGGACAGATGCCTTGCTTCGTCGTGAAAATGTTGATCGTTACGATGACCGTGATGTCGTAGATACGAACCTTATCAATAGTTACGAGCGTCTTTTTGCTTTTGCCCAAAAGCATTTGCCGGACAAGTTCTTTGTCGAGGATTCGTTCCGCAAGAGCCTTCGCAACATCATTGTCCGCGAAATGATTTCGAACACTCTGATGCACCGTGAGTTTACGAGTTCGTACCAGGCGAAGTTCATTATAGAACGAAACCGCATGCTTGTCGAAAATGCGAACCGTGCACCAGCCCAAAAGATAATCACGCCTGAGAATTTGGAACCGAAGCCCAAGAACCCAACCATTGCGTCGTTTTTCAGGAATATCGGCTATGCCGACCAGCTTGGCTCGGGTGTCCGCAAAATGTTCCTTTATTCCAAGCCTTACGGCGGTGCCGATCCGACTTTTTCGGAAGACGATGTGTTTAGAATAACAGTATCGCTGAATGATTATGTGGGAGAGCCTCAAAATGAAGAGGTTAACAATAGGGTTAACAATAGGGTTAACAATAGGGTTAACAGTAAATTCAGTGAGATTCAGCAAAGAATTATTAATGTATTGCGTGAAAAACCAGCAATAACGCAAAGGGAAATGTCCAAGTGCATATCCATTTCTCTTGTACATATAAATAAGAATATGAGAGCTTTGCAAAAAATGGGGGCCGTTAGCCGTGTTGGCAATAATAAACAGGGATCATGGATAGTTAATGAAGAAAAGGAAAAGTCTTAGACCTGTTGAACCCAACAAGTTGAATGGGGAGTTCGGTGAAAAATTCGGTGAAAAAAAAAACTACCTCACAACCTTAACTCTTTTCCCGTTCTTGAGCTGGTGCGTGGTGGCGTTGGGGCGAGTTTCCTTGCGGCCGACAAAGGTGCCGTCGATGCGGTAGGTTTCAACGGGGGCGACTGTGGCGCGGTTTTGTGCCCGCGTCCAAATTCGCTCGACGCCGCTGGTATCGCGGGCGCTTGAGTCCGCAGTGGTCGCGTTTGCCGTCACGGCGATGGAATCCGTCGATACGGTGAAGTTGTCATAGCGGATAAAGCAGTCGTGGGTGGGGGCCCATTCGGCGCTGCTTCCGCCGTGGAATGTAGAGAGGTAGAACTTGTCGACTTTCACGGTGTCGTAGTCGCGGAGCCTGAGCGTATCTACATCGAGTGCGAGTTTGCCGTCAAACCAGGTCTGCACGCGTCCGTTCTTGTCGCCGTTGCCGGAAGAGGCGATGGTATTCATACTTACTTTGTTCACAATGCGGTGCCAGGTGCCGGTGGTGAATTGTTTTTGCGGGATGGTGCCGTTCAAGTCCCACGTGAAGTCGTCGCCATATACGGACTCTTGCCCCATGAAGTAGATGAGCTGCACGGCGTTGCCGTCTTTGCGCCACATGATGCGCGCGCTCCAGCCGTCGCCGGTTTCGGGCATGGCGTTGCCGGTGTAGCACTTGCCGCCGCATAGGCCGGGGAGTTTGCCGCCGAGCTGGAACTCGAATCCGTCTTCGAAGAATATGTCGTAGGCGCTCCACATGGTGTCTGCGGTTTTCACAAGGGGCTGGATGATTTGCCCGGCGCAGGCAGGCGTGTCGTTGTCATTCGGGCCTACGCAGCCTTTGGGGTACTTGAGCTGCAGTACGTTGCCGTGTTCTTCGCCGTCGTACACGATTTTGGAATTTTCGCCATTGTTCTTGTCCATGGCGTACCACCAGCTTTTATCGTAGTCGTTGCGCTTGAAGTCTTCTTTGGCTTCGGCATTGCCGTACACGCCGACTTCGCGGTTCTCGAAGTTCACGAACGAGACGGTGTCGGATGCCGTCTGTGCGAATGCAGCCGGAGCAAGCGCGGCGGAGGTGGTAGCCGCGACAGCGAACATCGCCACAGAAAAGGTGTTACGATTTTTTGCGTTCATGCTTTTAAAATAATCTTTTTTGGCTGGTATTAAACTATCTTTTTAATGTATGGCCGAATTACTTGACGAAAAACACAATGAAGTGGGCGCGACTCCCGTTGCCGCGGCACCTGCTGCCCGAACTTCAGCAGACACCGCTGCCGAGGCTCGCAAGGCACGCATCAAGAAGATGCGCGGGTGGCTTTCTCCGCGCGATATCGTAGCCGACGACTTTGGGCCCGAAGATGCCGCCCTCTATTACGGCGAAGGGCATTCCGGCTGGAACCGCTAATGTTTAAATGAAAAAATCCCTCGGCAAGTGCCGGGGACTTTTTGTAAAAGGAGATCCCGGCACTGGGGCCGGTATGACAAATAGGGCGCGGCGCTTGCAGCCTGCTTGCGCGCGATACCGATTAATAGCGGTAGTGATCAGCCTTGTACGGGCCTTCCACGGGCACGCCGATGTAGTCGGCCTGGGCCTTGGTGAGGGTCGTCAGGTGAACGCCGAGCTTTTCGAGGTGCAGACGAGCAACCTTTTCGTCGAGGATCTTCGGCAAGGTGTACACGACACCGCTTTCGTACTTGATGCCAGCGACAGTCTGCTTGCCCTGAGCGTTGAGCCACAGGTCAATCTGAGCGATGGTCTGGTTCGTGAAGCTTGCGCTCATCACGAAGCTCGGGTGACCAGTAGCGCAGCCGAGGTTCAGCAAGCGGCCTTCAGCGAGGATAAGGATGCTGTGACCGTCGGCGAAAATCCATTCGTCGTACTGCGGCTTGATTTCGTTGCGCTTGATGCCCGGAATCTTCTTGAGGCCGGCCATGTCGATTTCGTTGTCGAAGTGACCGATGTTACCGACGATAGCGCGGTTCTTCATCTTTTCCATCTGGGCGGCGCTGATGATGCCGGTGTTACCGGTGGTGGTCACGAAGATATCGGCGTAGCTAACCACTTCGTCGAGCGTCTTGACTTCGTAGCCTTCCATGGCAGCCTGCAGGGCGCAAATCGGGTCGATTTCGGTGATGATCACGCGAGCGCCCTGACCACGCAGAGACTGGGCGCAGCCCTTACCCACGTCGCCGTAACCGCAAACCACAGCAATCTTACCGGCCATCATCACGTCGGTGGCGCGGTTGATGCCGTCAATCAAGGAGTGGCGGCAGCCGTAGAGGTTGTCGAACTTGGACTTGGTCACGGAATCGTTCACGTTGATTGCCGGGAACTTCAGACGGCCAGCCTGGGCCATCTGGTAAAGGCGATGCACGCCGGTAGTCGTTTCTTCGGAAACGCCCTTCAAAGCTTCGCGAGCGCGGGTCCACTGCTTCGGATCCTTTTCGAAAATCTTACGGCAGGTGGCGAGGAACACGCCCCATTCTTCGCTGTCGGTGGCCGGGTTGAATTCAGGCACCTTGCCGGCGTCTTCGAATTCAGCACCGCAGGTCACGAGCATGGTAGCGTCGCCACCGTCGTCCACGATCAGGTCAGGGGTCTTGCCGTCGGGCCATACGAGGGCGCGGGCGGTGTTTTCCCAGTAGTCTTCCAAGGATTCACCCTTCCAGGCGAACACAGGCACGCCCTGCGGATTTTCCACAGTACCCTTCTTGCCCACCACCACGGCGGCGGCAGCGTTGTCCTGCGTACTGAAGATGTTGCAGCTCACCCAGCGCACGTCGGCACCGAGGTCCACGAGCGTTTCGATAAGGATAGCGGTCTGCACGGTCATGTGGAGGCTACCCATAATGCGGGCGCCAGCGAGCGGCTTCTTGCCTGCGTATTCCTTGCGGAGAGCCATCAGGCCCGGCATTTCAGTTTCGGCCAAGTCGAGTTCCTTGCGGCCTTCAATCGCAAGGTTAATGTCCTTAATTTTGTATTCCATGTTATATCCTTTTTTGGCACGGTTCTTGCGGCGGTCTATATAGCCGTTTGCTCCATGCAGTTTCTTTTATGCATAAATATAGTTATATGCATAAAAGGCGTCAACCCCACCCGGCAATAAAAAAATCCCCGACCGAGGTCAGGGGATAAATTTCGTGGGCACTTGGACGCGCTTGAACGCTCAAATAGGCTATTCGACAGTCAGAATGTCGCAGAAACCGGTCACTTCGAAAATTTCCTTGATTTCGGAGCTTGCGTTCTTGACGACCATGGAACCTTGCTTGTTCATGACCTTCTGGGCCATCAGCAGAATGCGCAGGCCTGCAGAAGAGATGTAGTCAAGATTCTTGAAATCAAACACCAACGTCTTTACGCCGTCGAGCTTGCCCTGGATTTCGGCATCGAGCTGCGGGGCGGTCAGAGTATCCAAGCGACCTTCGAGTGCGACGGTCAATTTATCGTTTTCGATTGTCTTGTTGATCTGCATATTTTTCCCTCTTTCTCTTAAATTTATAAAAGTTTACAAGACTTTACAAGGTCTTGGTAATAGCCAGTTCGTTTTTGTCTCCGTTTCTACGGTAGCATACGCTGTCCATGGTCTTTTTCACAATGAATATTCCAAGGCCGCCGACTTCGCGTTCTTCGGCAGGTAGCGTAATGTCCGGGTCGGCCTGCTTGATCGGGTCGTAAGGTTTACCATTGTCGATAAAGGTGAGTCTTGCCGAAAGCGTCGCCTTGCGGATTTCTACAATCAATGTCACTTCGGTTGCTCCCGAGAACTTCACGATATTGCTGTAGATTTCGTCAATCGCGATGTTGATCTGCATCTGCGACTTCATGGAACCTTCCATCGGGGCCAAGATACCTTCGACGAATGCCGTCAAGATGTCTTGGTTTTCAGGAATCACGTCCACAATCTTTTCATAACGCTCCCAAGCGTCTTGCATCTGCATCTTCTTTGCTCCATCCATTGGTGTAAGGATGTCTTCGACAAACGACTTGAGTGCGTGGCTCTTGCCGTTATCGGAAACATCGATAGTCTTTTCGTAGCGTTCCCATACGGGTTCGTCGATTCCGTTGAACCTGACGGCAAGCATGGTGATGTCGTCGAATTGCGGAACGTCTTGTACAAAGTTGTCAATTTCTTTCTTGACCAGGTCGCAGGTGTCGGCGGGGCTCAGTTCGCCACCTTTACGAATGACTGCGAGGAGCCTGTTGTCGCCGAACAATACGTTGTTGGAGTTGGTCGCTTCGGTGACGCCGTCGGTGTAAAGGAACAGCGTGTCGCCCGGCTTGAGGTCGTAAGTCTGCTGCTTGTAAACCGTATTTTCCATGGCGGCCATGACTACGCTCGACTTGCTCGGGATAAATTCGGTAGAGCCGTCTTTGTGTCGTACCACGGGCGGGTTGTGGCCAGCCGAGGCAAAGTCGATATGGCCCGTGCGCAGGTCGATAATGCCTGCCCACACGGTTACGAACATGTTCAGGCGGTTGCGCTTGGCAAGAGCGTAGTTGGTCTTGCTGAACGCTTCGCTGATAGACTTCAGGTTCTTGGTCATGGTGCGCAAGATAATGCGGGCAACCATCATGAACAAGGCGGCGGCAACGCCCTTGCCGGACACGTCGCCGATCACTACACACAAATGATCGTTGTCGATCTTGAAGAAGTCGTAGAAGTCGCCACCCACTTCCTTGGCGGGCAGCAGGAACGGTGCGAGTTCGTGGCGGTCATCGTCAGAATTTTCGTCGCGTTCTTCGCCGGGCAGCATCGAAAGCTGAATGTTTCGGGCAAGGTCGAGTTCGCGCTCGATACGCTTCATGTCCTTCTGCTTTTCGATGTTTTCCTTGATTTCGGTGAGCATGTGCGAGAACGCCCACGCGAATTCGGCCACTTCGTCATGACCCGTGATTTTCGGAATCGCCACGTCGAAGTTTCCGCGCCCGAGCTTGCGGGCCGCAATGGTCAAGTCCTTGAGCGGCTTTGCCACGCGGAACGAAATCAGCAAGATAATTACGAGTATTACGCCGTATCCGCCGAGAGCCATCATCAAGAACAGCCTGCGCATGGCGCTCTGGTCTTCCAGGTATTTCTGAATGGGCCACACGACCATGAACGTCCAGTTGGTCGAATGGATCGTGGTGTAGTAAATGGCAGATTCTTCGCCGCCTGCAACCGTACCGATAAACAGCCCGCTGCTATCGCGGCCCTTGCGGTCGAATTCAACTTGCTTTTGTCCGCGCTTTTCTCTGACAATGATGTCGCGGTTTCTTTTTCCTTCGGCAAGGCTTTTCGGGTAGGCGACGGCCACGTTCTTGGTTGTGGTGATCAGGGCGAATCCCGAGTTCGAAACAGGAATCGACCCGACTTCTTCTTTAAGGAATTCAATCGACATGTCTACGGCAAGCACACCAATCAGCTCGTCTTCGCCGTTCTTGTCTTTTCCGAAAATAGGAGCTGTATAGACGGCAATCGGTTCCGGGACGAATTCGCCAATGAAGGGTTCCTGCCAGCGGCTCGTTTTGCCGTCCCTTACGCTGTAGTACCATTCCTTGTCCTGGTAGCTCGCGCCAGATACAAGCTTGGTATCGACGTGGTCAAAGCGGGCGAGTCGCATGTATTCGCCTTCTGTGTTTTCGGGGCCCTTTCCCGGTTCGTAGGCGACTACCACGGCAACCACCTGGGGAATCAGGTTGCGGGCGTTAAAGAGCGACTGCATCAAAAAGTCGTCCATGTCCGCCTTGTTCATGGGGTGCTCGCTCACCTTTTTGGATAAGTCTTCGCCAATGACTTTGCCCGCGTTAAAGAGCTTGTCGATGTAGTTCACGTTGGCGCGGCTGGTTTCTTCGCCGTTTTCGACTGTCATCTTGTTTAGCATGTCCTGAGTCTTGTAGCTCATGATGCCAAAAATCAGGCCAAAGACGACCGTAATAGCCGCTAGAATCATCATAGACTGCTTAAAGGCAAGTCCGCGGAGATTAAATCCCATATATTCCTCTCTTCTTATTGATTTTAAATATATGTAATTATTTGTCTTTTTTGCCTTTTTTTCTTCAAATTACGCCTTATTTCATTTTTTGAAATCCAGAATTGGAATATTGACTTATTATATTTATGTTCCCTAGACTTTACGCTGTGGAAATGCGGTACTTTCCGTAAGAGAAGCACGTGGGTTCGGAAGCGTCCATACTTTTGGAATGCTTCTTAGGGACGTCCAACAAGTTTTGCTTACTTTTAGGAGCTTTAATGGCAAATAAGTGCAAGCGCGGAATTTTGATTAGTAAGACCCCTTACGAAAAACGTATCGCCATCATGGAAGACGGCGAACTCGTTGAACTTGTCGTCGAGGGTGTTTCTTCTAACCGAGTTCTGGGCAATATTTATAAGGGCGTGGTCCAGAAGGTGCTTCCGGCACTCAAGGCTGCGTTCATTGATATTGGCCTTGAAAAGGCAGGCTTTTTGCATCAAGAAGACGCCATGGACCGAAACGAACTCCTCCGCCGCGAATATGGCGACGATGATGACGAGGGCGGTTCTTCCAAGGAAGTCTCGATTGATGAAATCCTGCAAGAAGGCCAGGAAATCATGGTTCAGGTGGTCAAGGAACCGATTAGCACCAAGGGTGCTCGTCTGACCACTCACCTGAGCTTTGCAGGTCGTTTCCTCGTGTGCATGCCGGGCACCAACTTCATTGGTGTCTCCAAGCGTGAACGCGACCCGGCCAAGCGCCGCGAATTCAAGAAGGTGGTCCGCCGCCTCAAGGGTCGCGACGTGGGCTATATCGTTCGTACCAACGGTCTGAACGAATCCGAATTCGAAATCAACAAGCAGATGCGCGAACTCGAAAGCAAGTGGGAACAGACGAAGTACAACTTCGAAAACCAGCCTGCCGAAACCTGCATCTACGAAGAATCCGATTCGATTGAACAGACAGTCCGCGAATACTTCAGCGATAACACCGACTACGTGTATATCGACAACCGCGACGAATACTTCGCCCTGCGTGAATACCTCAAGGTACTCTCGCCGGACAAGCTCGACAAGGTGAAGCTCTGGAGTTCCAACGAAAGCCTGTTCGAATACTTCAAGATCGAAAACGACTACGCACGTTCCCTGCAGCGTCAGGTACCGCTTCCGCGTGGTGGTAACCTCGTCATCGAACAGACCGAAGCTCTTGTTTCTATCGACGTGAACACCGGTCCCAAGGTGCACGGCAAGGACCAGGGCAAGATCATTCTCGAAACCAACATTGACGCCTGCTACGAAATTGCAAAGCAGCTTCGTCTGCGCGACGTGGGTGGCCTGATCATTATCGACTTCATCGATATGGAATCCGAAGAAGACAACGAAAAGGTCTACCAGGAATTCCGCAAGGCAATCCGCCGCGACAAGGCACCGATCAGCCCCGCTCCCATCAGCCAGTTTGGCCTTATGGAAGTCACCCGTAAGCGCGTCCGCGTGAACCTGATGACCGAAAAGACCGAACGCTGCCCGGTTTGCGACGGCGACGGCCGCATTGCAACGCTCGAATCCACGCTCGGCATGATCGACCGCTGGATGGCACGCGCCAAGGCCAAGGGCAAGCTCCGCGAAGTGACCCTCGTGGTAAGCGCCCAGGTGATCGACGTGCTCTGCAAGGACCACAACCGCATGTTCAACTACTTGGAATACAAGCATGGCATGAGCATCAGCCTGGTCGAAGACGAACACGCCCACATCAACCAGTTCTGGTTCTACGACAAGAACAACGAAGACATTACCGACCTCTACAAGTTCGTGTAATTCTGCGTGTCGCGAAATTAAAATAGGGCCGCACCTTCAAGGTGCGACCCTATTTTGTATAAATTAATGAATTTGGACCGGAATTAAGATTACCGTGAGCAAAAAGCGACCCGGTGTTAACGGGTCGCGATTGCGAGAGTGAGGCGATATCACATTCTTGTTAATGCGATAGAGCCGAACGGTCTAATTAGCCTGCACAGCAGTCAAAGCAATCGTGTACACGATGTCTTCAACGAGGGCGCCGCGGCTAAGGTCGTTCACCGGCTTAGCCAAGCCCTGCAACATCGGGCCGATGGCAATCGTGCCATGGGCACTGCGCTGCACAGCCTTGTAACCAATGTTACCGGCAGAAAGGCTCGGGAACACGAACACGGTAGCCTTACCGGCGACGGTGCTGCCCGGGGCCTTCAGGGAACCAACGCTCGGCACGGTCGCCGCATCGTACTGAAGCGGTCCATCCACCAGCATTTCGGGACGGGCTTCCTTCACAATCTTGGTCGCTTCGCGAACCAGGTCTGCATCCGGGCCCTTGCCGCTGTTCATGGTGCTGTAGCTGAGCAAGGCGACACGGCTGGGGAGGCCGAAGGCCTTCGCGGTGTCGTCGCACTGCTGAGCAATGCCGGCGAGTTCTTCGGCGGTCGGGTTCAGGTTAATGGCGCAGTCGCCGTAAATGTAAGTCTTGTCCGGCATGCACATAAAGAACACGGAGCTCACGGACTTCACGCCCGGAGCGCACTTGATCACCTGCAGGGCAGGGCGCAAGGTGTCGGCGGTAGAGTGGATGGCGCCAGAAACGAGGCCATCGACTTCGCCCATCTTAAGCATCATGGTACCGAGCATCACGTTGTCGGCGAGTGCTGCGCGGGCCTGGTCTTCAGTCATGCCCTTGGACTTGCGGAGTTCCACGAGAGTCGGCACATACTTTTCAGCAAGTTCTGCAGACGGTTCGATGATTTCGATATCGGCTGGGAGAGCAACGCCCTGTTCCTTGGCCACGGCAAGGATTTCGTCCTTCTTGCCAATGAGCACGGGCACTGCAATCTTGCGGTCAATCACGAGCTTGGCAGCCTGCACGGTACGCGGTTCAGAACCTTCAGGCAGCACGATGCGCTTCTTGGCCTTGGAAGCTTTCAAGAGTAAGCCTGCGCGGAACATGGCCTGGCTGGTCTTGCGTTCGGCCGGTTCGGCAGCCAAGTCCTTGGCGAGGCACTTGCAGCAAGCGAGCAAGCGGTTCGGGCAGAACAGGTCAGCGTCTTCGCTGTCAGAATAAATCTTTGCATCGAGGGCGGTAGCCAGAGAGTCGTTGTACTTCTGGGCCATCACGTCGCTCATGCCCTGTGCACCTTCGACCACCACGGCGTCTACAGAATCAAAGTCCTGAGAAAGGAAGTCGGCCGCAATCTTTTCCATGAGCACGGCGGAATTGTGGGCCTTCAGTTCCTTAGCGGCTTCGGCACCGTTCACGCAGGGCTTGTAGGTTGCGCCAATCAGGCCGGCGGCAGCTACAGCGTCCATGACTTCCTTGACTTTGGCTTCCATATTGGCGGAGGCAACCAAATACACTCGATTCATAAAAAACTCCTGTTGATTTGTAAATTCCTCCTAAAAATTAGGATTTTGATACCCCGCAGGCCTCGCTTTTTGTATTTATTTAGGGGTTTTTATTGAAATTCTCTCCATAAGTCTCCTTTTTCTTATAAAAACCCTACATAGTAAAGTATTGTTTGCTTTAAGATAGCGCAAAATAAACTATTATTTACTCCGGTTGTGTCTTGTGTGTGGGACATTCATGGAGAGAACGGATGAAGTGCAAAAACTTTTTCCGGGGTTTGGCATTATGCTTGACCCTTTTAGTTGTTAACACATTTGCGCAGGACTGTGTAGCCATAGCCCATGTTATATACGATGGCAATAACCTTTTCTACGCTGATAATGAAGCCAATTTCAAGTACAAGCAACTGAGCAAAGAAGACGACGGTACGTTTAAAGTCTGCTTCACTCAGGAACGTCTTGAAGGTTCCGACCGACAGGGTCGCGAAGACGTGCGCCAGCTGCGTTTCGGTTCTTTCTGCGCCGAAGGCAAGGACTCCTGTGCCTCGTACCTGAACGAAGGCAATGAACCCTTCCTCGCCGAGCTGTTCCCCGAATACCAGAACGGCGTCGATAGCCAGGAGGTTTTCCAGGTCTGGCTCCAGATCAACCCCGACGGCACGTTGACCAAGACGACGACCAAACCGGTCATTGTGGAACCGGCTAAAAAGACCATCCGCTTCCTTGCTCCGTGGAGCAACACGGGTGTGGTCGTTATGCTGAACGGCAAGGCCGACTACATGAAACCTGTCGGTGGAAACTATTGCGGTTGGTTCGAATATCGCGCCGTACTGACACCCAAAGACGCCTACGTGTCTTTCAAGCAAACTATCGGTGACCTGCATATCGGTGCCGAAGGTGCTTCTAAAGAAGAAATCCCTGTAGAACAAGAAATCAAGTTGGATTCCTTGCTGCAGATTTCCGACACCGTCTGGATTCTGGGCTCCAAGTACAGCGAACCGGAACTTTCTACCGAATTCCCGGGCGAACTCGGCGACTGCCCCATCAAAAAGCTCCCGGGCGAACTCGGCGACTGCCCCATCAAAAAGCTCCCGGTCATGATGTTTGACTGGTTGCATGGCGATGGTAGCGACGAAGAAAACACCATTGCACAAGCCAACACTACCAGCCAGGACTTCGGTACGGGCGGCTGCAAAAACGACAACGGCCATCAGGTCATGAGGAACATGGTCGAACGTGAACTTGGCCCGAACGGTGTTCCTGTTCCCGCTGCAAACTTCCCGAGCAACTGCAAAACCACCGAACACCTCGGCAACTGGTTCTTGCCCGAAGTCGTCGCAACCGATGCCGCCGGCAATAGCTATACCAACGCCACCTGCCGCGACCTCGAACTTTCTCTCACCGACGACGGTTTCTGGTTCGGCCAGAAGAACAAGGATAGCGAAGAAAAGGGTCTGTTCTTCTTGGACGACTTCCAGTATCTCGATGAAGCTGGCACTATCCCGAACCCCATGTACGACAGCATTCTGGGCGATTCGACTATCGGTCGCCACAACTACGGCTTTACCATGAAGATCCAGGCCACCTTCGAATACGTGCCTGGTCAGTACTTCGAATTCTTGGGCGACGACGACGTCTGGGTGTTCATCAACAACAAGCTGGTGGTGGACATCGGCGGTCAGCATACGCAGATCGAAGGCAAGGTCAAGCTAGACACCATCGGCAAGAACAATCCTGCAGACAAGTTAATTCCGGGCGAAACCTATTCCTTCCACATCTTCTACGCCGAACGTCACCGCAACGAATCGAATTTCAAGATGCGCACTTCCATGGACTTGAAGGCCGAAGCCAGCATGTTCCTCACCGACCTTTCGGACGACCCGAAGTTGATTATCAAGGAAGTGTGGCAGATCGTGCGCGAAACGGTTCTCGCTTGCGACTTCTCCACGAGCCCCGAAAAGCAGCACACCGAACCCGGTCCGTCTAATTTCACCCTTTACGGAAAGAGCCTTGACAAGAACGGAATCGCCCTCAAGACGCTTGATTCCGCTTACTATAGTGGCATTACGGTAAGCAACGACTACACCATGATCACCATCGACACCAAGGCGATTACGAAGGCTCAAGCTCTGCCGCCCGGTAACTACTATGTCCGCGTGCGCCTCAAGAGCAACCCGGATGACTACAAGGATATTCCGTTCACCATCGAACCTTACGAATTGCCGAACCTCGCGTTTGCAAGCGTCAAGGATTCCACCTACTTTATCGTAGATTTCGACACGCAGGACACGATTAACTTTACGGAATACTGGAGCGCCTTCGGTAACGAACTTAGCCGCGACGTGTCGAGCGATTCCTTGCCCATCAATCTGGACAAGACCGAAAAGATGTGGGCCGGCCGCTCTTACCCTGTGCACATTATGTACGCCGAAGAATGGGCCTCCATTTACAGCGGTGTTGCAGTGCAAGTCAAGGCCTCGACTCCGAACCTGACCATTTGCGATTCAACCGGCAAGCCCATTAGTGAAATTGTGTTGATGGAAGGCCGCGCAAGTTTCTACGTGAAGGCAACCGACGAGGTGGTCGACGGCGTGCTTACCTTGAGCACGGTTGGCGCCAAGAATAAAGAAATTCATTGGACCAAGATCAATATCGCAGTGCCGCCGGTACCGCAGATCGAAGCCGCCTACATTTACGACCGCACCGGTGACGGCCGCGCCGATAGCATTTGGATCAAGTTGAACAAGGCTATCGACAACCGCACGGTCATCGACTCTGTCAAGTATATCTTCCAAGAAGAAAACGAAGATTACAAGAAGACCAAGGTTGCCTACAAGGTCAGCAATTACAATGTCGGCGACATTTCCATTTCGCTCGCCGCCGAAGGAACGAGCTTCGAACCGTCCATCTTTACCGGCCGCAGAACGAACTCTAGCGACTTGTTCAGCCTGGTCAACATCTGGTACACCTATACCGGCGACGATGGCAAGCCCGCCATATTCCCGGTAGACGGCTCGCTCACCGACAAGGTTGGCCCTGTCATTATCGCTGCCGAAGTCAAGTACCTGAAGGATGGCAACACCCAGCTTGCTCTTGAATTCAGCGAAGGCATTAACGGCACCGACGCGAACACCGAATTCTTCCGCTTCCACTGCTGGAAAAACAGCGTGCAGGACAGTGCCGTCAAGAGCGCAAGCGATATCTTGACCACTCCCGAAAACACATGGAAGCTGATTTTCCCGAAGGGCCTTGATACCGATATCGTGCCTGCCGTGGGCGACTCCGTGCGCTTTATGCCGCCGTCTCAGCTTGGCATGGCGCTTGACCTCGTAGACGTCGGCCCGCACGAACTGAACCCCTGGATTCGCATTACCGGTGAACAGAAGGTCACGGTGACTAGCCCGAAGGTGGTAAGCCTCTCGACGGAATCCGAAACCTTCGATAGCGCCCGCGCCATTATCCAAAGCGAAGAGGCTACCGTGCCCAAGCTGGTGGGTGGCGAAACCGTGCTGACCGCCGAACAGGTGGCCGCCGAATACGGCACGCAGGGCCATTACCTGGGCGACCTCGACATGGCTGAACTCGTCGAAAACGAAATCGCCGAAATCGTGAAGGCCGTCCAGAATCCGGACAACGGCAAGCTCGTCGACAAGGACGAAGCCAAGGCCGCCGAAAAGGAAGGTGTCATCCCGCGCACCTACACCATCGAAGAAGTCATTGCCAAGGTGGCAACCGGCGAAATGTCCATCAAGGATGCCCAAAAGAAGTTCGACCTGAACCCGGTCATCGTAGACGCCTACGAAAACGGCCTGTTGAACAAGGAAAACTTGAAGAACTACCAGAGCGGCACTCCGGCCGATATCCAGAAGATTGTAAGCTCTGTCGCCGACAAGACCGAACTGCGTTACGAATCAATCTACTACTCTAGCCTGGGTCATTACGTGAACAGTCATTCGGGCGTCATTACCTGTAACGACGACATCTTCAAGGAAGGCGGCAAGCAGAACTGCCTCGAAAACGGTGGCAGACTCTTCTTGGCCTGGAACATGCGCTCGGATAGCGGTCGACTGGCTGCCACGGGTGTCTACATTGCCCGCCTCAAGTTCCGTATCAAGGTGAACACCAAGGTCATTACCGACCGCACCCAGGACTTCCTGTGGGGTGTGCGCCGCGGCCAGGTGAACGCCATCGACCTCGGAATTTAAGCCAAAAAACACGTTTTTTTGCACGGCGCCCGGAAGGGCGTTTTTTGTTCTCAAAAAAAATCGCCGTCTTTTTCGGGAATTTTACCCCCAAAACATGCCGTTTACACGATTGTTAATCAGAATTAACCCTTTTCCGTTCTCGTCCAGTTGATTTTTTTGAAAAAAAAATTTATTTCTACAATACAATATTGTAAAAAGTACGTACAGTTAGGCCTATGGCCCTAGGAGATGTGGATGAGGTGCGATATTTTTAAGAGAGCAACCAGTTTGCTCGCTTTGCTTGTCCCCGCGGCTTTCGCGGCGACGTTTACGCTTACAGCTACTCACGAAGGCGAACTCTACTACGCTATTTACAACAATGCCAAAGATGAATGGGCTACGGGCTGCTCTAGCATTCCGAACCGTAGCTTGAGTTTCAACATCGAAAGTCGTAGGGTCTTGCCCAATTACGACTTGTACGTCTTTAGTGACGCAAGCTGCCAGAACCTCCTGGCTCCGGAGGGCATTTCGTTTAGCGATTTGTATCCGACTTCGCAGCAGGCAAGAATCACCATTTCTAACGATGGTACGTGGAAATTCACGTCTCAGACCACTCCCACTGGCCCAGGCGCAAATCCGGGCGGTCCGGGTGCTGGTAACGATGACCCCGGCCAAGATGGCCCGGGTGCTGGCAATCCGGGTGGCAATCCCGGTGGCGTTGCCGAGGGCATGAAGATTATCAGCTTCTTTACTCCTTGGACCAATACCAACGCACAGGTATATGTCGATGGCGTACCCACAGCCATGATTCCGCTGGACAACTACTGCGGATGGTTTATTGCTGCAGTCAAGGCCCCCACTGAAAATTTCACCGTTTACTTTAAGCAGACCATTGGCGAAAACTTTGTGGGCGCACAAGGTCTTACCACTGCTCAGCCCGACATTACTACCGAAATCAAGCTCGACTCTGTGGCCGCCCTCAGCGATACCCTTTGGGTCAAGGGCAACCAGGAAGGCGAACCCGGCGTTTACGCAGAACACCCTGCTGGCGTTTTGGGTGATTGCCCCCTGAAAAAACTCCCGGTCATGATGTTCGACTGGCTGCACGGCAATAAGGGCGATGGTGTTCGTGGTAACGGTAATCCTGAATACGGCGTTAGCGCAGACTTCGGTTCTGGCGGATGTAGCGCTAGCCCCATGCTCGGCATGGTCGACACCCAGCTTGGCCCCAACGGCGTCCCGGTTCCGGCAACTCCGTTCCCCGAAAGGTGTGAGATTACCGATCACTTGGCCTACTGGTTCCTTCCGGAATCCTTGGCAGTCGATGCCCAGGGCAACAAGCTCACCAACATGACTTGCCGCGACCTGTACATCTCTATGGATAGCGCTGGTTTCTGGCTGGCCGAAATTTCGAAGGATGCTATTTCTAAGGGTAACGAAGCCAACCGCGGCGGTATGTTCCTGCTCGATGACTTCCAGTACCTCGATGATGCCAAGACAGTTCCGAACCCCTATTACGACCAGTTGACTGGCGGTAGCGACAACAAGCGCCATAACTTCGGCTTTACCATGAAGATTCAGGCCACGTTCGAATATATCCCGGGCCAGTACTTCGACTTCAAGGGTGACGACGACGTGTGGGTGTTCATCAACAACAGACTGGTGGTGGACATCGGCGGTCAGCATGCTCAGGTATCGGGCGCCGTGAACCTGGATACCCTTGGCCTTACTCCGGGTGAAACCTATCCGTTCCATATCTTCTACGCCGAACGTCATACCAGTTCTTCGAACTTCCGTATGCATACTTCGATCGACCTTAAGACCGAAGCAAGCATCATGCTCAAGAACCCGAATAACGATCCGAACATGATTGACAGAGAAGTCTGGCAGAAGATCCGTAAGAACAAGCTCGCTTGCGACTTCAGCGAAGGCGAAAAGGAACTTTCGCTTGAACGCGGTCCTTCGATCTTTACGCTGTTCGGTGGCAACCTGCCCTCTAACGGTGTGGTACTCGATACGGCCGGCATGTGGTTCGGCGGCATTACCGTGAACAATGACTTTGACGCCTTCAGAATCGATAAGGAATCCATCAAGGACAACCGT
Organism: uncultured Fibrobacter sp.; assembly: GCF_900316465.1. Taxonomy (NCBI): domain Bacteria; kingdom Pseudomonadati; phylum Fibrobacterota; class Fibrobacteria; order Fibrobacterales; family Fibrobacteraceae; genus Fibrobacter; species uncultured Fibrobacter sp. Next base: position 21,695 of record NZ_ONDD01000039.1, read on the forward strand.
GGCCTTGCTCCGGGCGTGTACTACCTGCGTGTAACGCTCCGCTCCGACAACTCCCAGTACAAGGACGTGTACTTTGTGGTGGGCGCCTACGCCTTGCCGAACATCGTGTTTGCCGATTCCACTGGCAGGAGCCTCGGTTCTACCATTCGTAGCGATACCTTGCCGCTCAACATGAATAAGAATGTTACCATGTGGGTGGGTCAGTCTTACAAGGTCTATGTGCAGTACGCCGAAGACTGGGCCAATGACGAAGTCGTTTATCCCACGACAAACGACGAAGCCCTGGTTCCTTGCGACTCCCTGGGTAACCCGATTACCGAAGTCAAGCTCGTGAACGGCGCGGGTTCGTTCTACGTGAAGGCTGTGGGTGAACTTTGGGGCGGTATTCTGTACGTGAAGGGCCAGGCATCGGGTAACACCGCCACCTGGAACAGCATCAACTTCGCGTTGCCGCCGGTACCGCAAATCGAACTTGCTCAAATCTTTGACCGCGACGGCGATGGCCGAGGCGACAGTATCTGGATTCAGTTCGATGGATCACTCGGCGGAAAGAATACTCTCGACTCCGTCAAGTTCATCTTCAATTCTGCCAAGAACGCAAGACTCAGTGCCGCCTACAAGGCTCACTACAGAGACGGTTCCAACACGGCCTATATCGTTTCCGAAGGTAGCGGCTTTAATAGCGCTATCTTTACGGGCGACTCTACCGGTAAGGTATACACTGGCCTTGTGAAGGTCTGGTACACCTATATCGATAACGGCAATAAATCCGTGTACCCGGCAGACGGTGCACTGCAAGACCAGATTGGCCCCATTGTTACCAAGGCTGAAGTCTCTTACATGAAGGACGGTAACACGCAGCTTGAAATCAGCTTCAGTGAAGCCATCCAGAACAAGGAAAGGACTTCTGACATCTTTAATTTCCATGTGTGGAAAAACGGTATCTTGGGTACCACCGTCAAGTCTGCAAGCGACATCTCTGCAACCGCTCCGAACAAGTGGACGTTGATCTTCCCGAAGGGTAACGATAACGACTTTATTCCGGCCGTGGGTGACTCCGTGCGCTTTGCTCCGACAATGAGCGCGGCATTCGCTCTGGACATGGTGAATGTGGGCCCGCACGCAAACAACCCGTGGGTACGCATTACCGGTGAACAGAAGGTGAATGTAACGAGCCCTGGTGTCGTGAAGGTGGATCCGGGTTCAGCCTCTTACGACAGCGCAAAGACGATTATCACCAGCGAAAGCGCTACCGTGCCGAAAATCATTCAGGATCCCTCGATTCTCAATGCAGAACAGGCCGCTGCCGCATACGGCACGCAGGGTCACTTCCTGGGTGACTTGAATATGGCCGAACTGGTTGAGAACGAAATCGAAAGCATCAAGAATGCCGTTCAGAATTTCGAAGACAAGGTGATCGTTGTCGACGAGGCTACCGGTACAAAGCAGTCTTACTCGATTGAACAGATTATAGCTGCCGTAGATAATGGCCAGATGTCGATTGACGACGCCAAGAAGAAATTCGATCTTGACCCGGTCATTGTCGACGCCTACAAGAATCACATGCTCGATTCCAAGAATGTCAGCAAGTACAACAGCGGAAGCGAAAGAGACATTCAAGACATCGTAGAAGCTGTAGCACAGAGTACGGAACTTTACTACAAGGCTACCTACTACTCTAGCCTCGGTGAATTCGTGAACAGCTATGCTAACGTGATCACTTGCAGCGACAACGTATTCAAGGATCATGGCCAGGGCACCTGCCTCGAAAACAATGGCAAGCTGTTCCTCGCCTGGAACATGCGCGCCAAGAATGGCCGCCTGGTCTCGACCGGCGTGTACATCGCAAGACTTGAATACCGCATCAAGGTCGGCAGCAAGACCGTGGTTGACCGCACGCAGGACTTCCTGTGGGGCGTGCGTCGCGGCAAGGCTAACGCACTTGACTTGGGCTTCTAGGCCCAAGCGCTAGAACAAAGAGTCTCTCTCGGCAAAAAGAAGACCGCACCTTTGGGGGTGCGGCCTTCTTGCTTTTAAAAAAACTATATTAAAAGCGAATTTGCTGATAGAATCCATCAGACAAAAGATGGAGATGTGAGGGTTAATCAGATGAAAAAAGAATATACCGTTCCCGAAATGAAGGTGTTCCGTTTGGAACGACATTCTAATCTTTTGCAGAGCAGCGATGGCGACAAGACGCCGGTAATTCACGGGCCCATTGGCGAGGCTCCGTTCGATAATTCAAACCCGATGGTTTGATTGCTCGCAAAAATGACAAGATTCTTTTCTTAAGAAGGAAGAAGACAATGAAATCCAAAAGCATTTTGACAATGCTTGTATTTTGCCTAATGTCAACAATGGCATGGGCTACAGAAGTTTCGGTTTATTCTCACGAAGGTGAAGATTATGTACCTTTGCCGGTAAGTGGAACATATACGGTAACCGTTCCGGACAGCATCTTGTTTTTTGATGTTTCTTCGACATATGGCGAAAAAGGAGTGTATCACGGCGACCTTTCAATAACGGCACCTAATGGAATGCATCTTCAGGTCTACGGTAAGCTTAAAGGACGAAGCCTGTGGGATTCATTGTTTGTCTATGATGGCTCTACAACCAGTTCTCCGATGCTTTTAAAAATGGAGTCGGGAGAAGGGGGGAGAGAATTAGATAGACAGGTTGTCAGCTCGGGCGAATCGCTCACAATCTCCTATAGAGAAAGAGATTGGAACAGAACGGTTAATAAGGTTGGCTTAGATTTAAAGGTGAGGGTTATTAACCCGAAACAGTCGTTTGAAGTTTCAAAAGACATCGAAATGATGAATGGTGATGTCGACATCGATGCAAACGCGGCAAAACTCTGGACTCCCGTTCACGTGACCGCAACTCCCGAAGAAGGGTATTTCTTTAACAAGATTCAGGTGTTTGGTAAAACATCGCGTGAAGAATGTGAAGTTTCCGGTGGTACATGGTATTCGGGTAACAAGGCCACATTCTTGATGCCGGGTGAAAAAGCCCGTGTCGATGCCTATTTTGTCGACCGCTTAACGGCGGACAATGGGCTGAGTATACCCATGCCAAAGAACGAACCGCTTCGAGTCAATATTCCAGAAGGCGTTGAGTCTTTTAATATTGATCCTTCCCAGTTGTATTTAGGAGAATATGATGAGTCGGCTCCGCTTATCTTGACGGCCCCAGAAGGGTATGTTCTCCAAATAGATGAGGGCTATTCCTTATACAAGTATTTCTTTGGCTCTGGTTTCAATGTGTTTGAAGGTGATGTAGAAGATCATGTCGCAGCGAATGCCAATTTGAAAACGACGCTGTGGAGCAAGTTGATGACGGTTGTTTACGCCGGAGATTATTGTTATCCAGATTTGCGTATAAGCGTTCACCCGAATAAAGAACATAATATTGTTGCTCTGGATTTTGACCATGGCAAAGTTTCTGTCAATCCGAAATCGGGTAAATCTCTTATGGGAGATACCGTCACCTTGACTACAACTTTCGAAGAAGGCTATGTAGCCGATTCCATGTATGTGTATTGGAATGACGAAGATTCTCATTACTTGAATATTGTTGGCGGCACGTGGTATAATTTTAACACCAAGTTTGAAATGCCCTATACGGATGTCTATTACAAGGCAGTTATTAACCCCGCAGAAGCGGATATCGAACGCGATATTTTTATTCCTAAAACAGGTTCGCTCAAGGCAAATGTGACTAAGGGTATTCCTCATGTGTTGATTAACGATGAACCCAATGGGGCTTTTTACGACCCGTACTGCAACAATGCCGATGGTTCCGTTACGCTTACGGCATACAAAGATCGCGTCTTCTGGATTCGCGGTATGGTTACTCTTATAGAAGGCGACTCGCTTTTTATTTATGACGGTGACAATACGGAGGCCGATACGATTCTCAAGAGGTCGGAAGGGCCTGGCCTTGATGGACTTTATACCTCTGGAAATTCGGTGACGCTCCAACTCAAGTCAGATGACAAGGATGTCTCTTACGGTGTGTCTGTGGAGGCACAAATATTTGAAAAAACGGAAAGCACTGCATTTACTTTGTATGAAAATTCAGTCATGAAGCTTGCCCGTATCAACGGCGATTACGAAGGCGAGGGCGCTATCGATATTCCGGAACCGATCGAAGTGGACTACATTGACTTTGATCGCAAAATCACTCCGGGTGAGCCTGTGACCGTTGTGCTCCCGTTCACCTTGCCGAAGGGAACGTACCTTAACGCCACATTCTTCCAGCTCGAAAGTGTTGTCCAGGAAGATACTGCATGGAAGGCTACCATGAGGTGGATTGGCGATGGCAAACTGCCCAAGGCGAATACGCCTTATATAGTGATTTTGGATGAAGGTGAAGACAAGTTGAAGTTTGATTTTGAAGATAAAAAGGCAATCGTCCAGACGGGTGAAATCGAAGTCGATTACGATACGAGCAAGAACTGGAGCATTGTTGGAACCTATGCGTACAAGGAATGGGATTACGACAAGAATGATGACGAATTAGGACTTGTATACGCTTTTGCCGGTACGAATGAAGCCGGAATTTCGAAGGGCCAGTTTGGCAAAATTGGAAACGGGGCGAAGGCCTACCCGATGCGTGCCTACCTCAAGAAAAAGGACGGTAGCGTGCAGTTCCAGATGGATCGCCCGCGAATGGCTGGCGAAGCCTATTACATTGATTTTGCCGGCGTAGGCGCCGAAATAGAGTCTATCGATGTCGATTTCGTGGATAAGGACGAAAAACCGATGGCAATTGGCCGTATGAACCCCGTGACGGGGCAAATCAAGCTTGACCACTGGTATGACCTGAAGGGCCGCCGCACCAACAGCAAACCGGCCACCAAGGGCGCCTTCTTTAATAAAAAAGTGCTTGTCAAATAGCAAAATCCTGTTTGACGGACCAAACCCGTCGGTTTGGCCCCTAAAATGGCATAAAAATCCTTCTAAAGTATATTCCTGTTTACTTGACAAAAATAAATGTAAATTGTAAGTTTACTATATGGTTAAAGTAACCTTATAATTAGAAGGGAAAATACTATGAAACTCAAAAACCAATTTTTGAGCCTTTCCGCCGTGCTCGCGTTAGGCATGGTGGCAACAACAACCGCGTGGGCTGCTGAAGTCACGCTTTCAACAGATGGCGGCTTTGTCAATATTCCGCAAACAGGGACGGATATTGTAACTATTGCAGATGGAGTAACTGCTTTTAAAGTGTATGATTATGGTGGAGCGACAGGAAAATTTGAACAAGGTTGCTCCGGTTTTGTCGTATTGAATGCTCCAGAAGGCTCTTTTCTTCGAGTATCTGGAACAATAACTCGCTCGGCCAAAAGCGGTTCTTCGTATGGGGCTCAGCCTAATATTGAAGTATGGGATGGAGCTAGTTCCTCTAATACGACTGTAATAATTAATGCAAAAGTACAGGAATACGATATTTCATCTGATGTTGTTTTGGCTTTGCCGACAAAGTTGAGTTCAGGTAATAGTTTGTATATGAGATTTTGGTCGGGACCTATTTCCGGTTCCTTGGCCTCAGATGGCTTAGATATGACTATACAGGTTTTAAAGAAGACTTCTACCGCTGCAATTGACATTTACAAACAAGATAACGATGGCTATGGAATTGCCAAGATTAACGGTGACTATAATGGAAGTGATGAGGTGAGCATTTCAACTGCTATTAATGTAGACTCTATTGTGTACAATCGTACTTTTACAGCAGGGACGGCTGGTACTATTGTGTTGCCGTTTAGCTTGCCTGCTGGTGCCACGACAAATGCCAAGTTCTATTACCTTAGGGAAGTTGCTTCGGTTGATTGCAAATGGAAGGCTTCTTTCAGGAATATTGCATTGGATAATGCAAATGCACTTCCGGCTGCAAATACTCCGTATGCAGTTATCGTTCCTAATGCAACGAAACTCCAGTTCAATCTGAATGGCGGTCAGGCTACTTTCTTGACTGATGATATTGCGGAACAATATGATAATACTAACAAGTGGATTTTCAAGGGTACTTATGAATACAAGACATGGAGCTCAACTGATCCGGAATTTGGACTTGCTTATGCCCTTGCTGCTGCAAATGACCCCGATGGCAAATACGTAGCAGGTCAGTATGGCAAGGTAGGTGAAGGCACCTATGCCATTCCGATGCGTGCCTATATGTGCAAGAAAAATGCGGATGTACGTCTTGGTCGTCCGCTTGCCAAGGGCGAAGTAAGCTCCATTGAGAACTTGCCCGAATCGATTGATGTCGAATTCATTGACGAAGAAGAAAAGACAACAGCCATTGGCCGTATGAACACCGTCACGGGTGCAATCAAGATCGATCGTTGGTTCGACCTCAAGGGCCGCAGCACAAACCACAAGCCCACCACCAAGGGAGCATTCTTTAACAAGAAGGGGATTGCAAAATGATGCAGCAGGAATTTAAAATGAACAGCGAAAAGAAAGTATACAGCAAGCCCCTGATGGAAGTAGTCGAAATGGATTACTGTACAAGCCTTTTGGATTGCAGTGGTTGCGAAGTTAATGATGATGCGGTTGATCCGGATTATGAAGGCTAATCCATCAACCCACAAAACCTTCTAATGAAAGGCACCGCTTAACCGCGGTGCTTTTTTATATCCCAAAATTTTTTAGGGAAGGTTATTTCTTTTTGTCGAGCTTGGCGTTGATTTGTTTTTGAAGCTCTTTCAGGTGCCAGCGGCCACGCTTGTCTTCGAGGAAGTTGTTCGTGCGAATGCCGCGCGAAAGGCCGCGGTCAATGAGGTTCAGGGCGTCTGCGTAACGTTTCTGGTCGAAGCGCAGTTCTGCCAAAAAGTAATAGTTGTAAAGGTCGCGCGGGTTCTTTTCGAGCGCAAGACTCAAGTACTTGTCGGCAAGTTTTTTGTCGGGCCACGAAAGTACCAGTGGCACGTAGGGCAGCACAAAGTGGGCGCGGCCAAGCACCTGGTAGTCTTCGGCCATAATCGCCACGTCGCGCACGGTGGTGGCAACGCCATCCTTGACCGAGGCTAGGGCTCCACGCTCGTTACCCCACATCGAAAGGGCGCTTGCGTACACATGCGCAATTTCCCGGTTCTTCGGGAACTTCTGGTAGGCGGCTTCGCTAATGGTCTTTAAGCTGTCTAGCTTGGCCTTGCGCTGGTGCTTTTCAAAGTGCACAAAGCGGAAAGAAAAGAACAAGCTCTTCACGTAGCCTTCGGTGGCCTTCTCTTCGACAGAGGGGTCCTTCATGGCCTTGTGGTAGCTGTCGATCATGAGCTTGGCATTCTTGGCGTTCGCCTTGTCGCCAACGGCGTGTTCTGCACGTGCGGTGTAGCAGGAATCTGCAATGCGCAAGTCTTCATTTGCGAGGCTTGCCCCACACAGCGTAAACGCAAACAATGTTGCCAAGAATCGATTCATTTTCCCCTTTTTGCCAAACTACACTTTCCAGTTCTGCAAGACTTTATTCAGCTGTGCGATACGTACCTTTTCGTCGTCGGTGCCGTGGTAAGTCTTGAATAAAAGATAGCGATATTCCATGAGTGCAGTGCGAATTAACACCTTATCTTCTTGTTTTAGCATTGCTTTTTGTTTCCTCTTTTTTGTCCAAACATCTAATTCCATGGTTTCGGCGTATGGCGCCGGAGTCAGGAATGCGCGAAGGGTTACTTCCCCTTCCCCTTACCGGAGAAGTAGTCCTGCTGACGCGTGATGCCGAGAACGGCGTGCCACAAGGCTCCGTTCGGGTTAATCTTCTTGCGTTCGCTGACGGCGTATTCGATAGGCACGTGCGAGAATGCATTGTTCATGCTGCCCACGACCATGTCGGTCTTGCCGGCCATGCCTGCGTGCACGGCGGCTTCGGCGAGTTGGAAGCAGAAAATGGCGTCGGTACCTTGGGCCGGAATGCTACGAACCATGTAGCTCGGGTCAAAGTACTTGATGTTGATTTCCTTGCCGACCTTGTCGAAATGTTCCTTGATTTTGCGCGTCAGGAATTCACCAATATCGTTTTTCAAGATGTTTCCGCTGGCGTCCTTGCGTTCGGGCTGGTCCTTGAAGAGTTCCTGGCCGGCACCTTCGGCGACAACGATCACGGCATGCGTCTTGCCGCTGCTGTAGCGGCTTTCCAGGGCCTTGAAGAGTCCGTCGAGCGTAAAGGGTACTTCGGGTACCAGGCAAATGTTTACGACCGTTGTAGCGAGTGCTGCGTAAGCTGCAATAAAGCCGGAATCGCGACCCATGAGCTTTACAAGGCCAAGACCGTTAAAGGCGCCGTTCGCTTCGTTGTGGGCGCTGGTAATCACGTCGGTGGCGCTGAGCACGGCGGTTTCGAAACCGAAGGTTCGGTCAATCAAATTCAAGTCGTTGTCGATAGTCTTCGGAATGCCGATCACCGAAATGGGCTGGTGACGCTTCTTGATTTCTTCGGCAATATCGTGGGCGCCGCGGAGCGTACCGTCACCGCCAATGCAGAACAGCACATTAATGTTCAGGCGCATCAGGGTATCGACCATCACCTTGGCGTCCTGGTTTCCGCGGGAGCTTCCGAGAATGGTACCGCCGTCTTCCTGGATGGCGTCCACCACGTCGGGGTTCAGGATCATCGGGGAATAACCGTAGGCCGGGTTCAAACCGCGGTAGCCGTACGGAATACCGAAAATGTTGCGCACGCCGTAGTCGAACCACAGCACCTGAACAAGACCCTTGATCACGTTGTTAAGACCGGGGCAGAGTCCGCCGCAAGTCACAATGCCTGCGCGAGTCCAGGCGGGGTCGTGGAAAATCGTTTCGCGAGGGCCGGCCGCTTCGAGCGAGGGAATCGCTTTTCCGCTTTCGCAGAATTTCTGGATTCGGCCAATGTCTGCCGTAAGGCTTACTCGGTCAGACTCCGAAACAAACGGCACACCCTTCATGGGCGATTTCAAAGTTCCCTTGCCAACGGTTTCGATGGAAAGGTCATACTTTTCCGGATTATTTAGAATGTCTTCTTGAGTCATGACATGCTCCTCGTATTGCCATTATAATACATTTTGGCGTCCTAAAAATACTAAAAATTGGACCACCGCGATGAAATATTTTCTTTAGATAAATATTACTTAAAACGCCTCGGACTTAAATCCGGGGCGAATTTTACAAAGCTTGTTAAATATTATTTGGATTTGTCAAATTCCGTAATTAGTAAATGTCGAGCGGCGGGAAGTGAATCTTGGTTCTCAGACCAGGGCCTGCATTTTCGATTTCGATCTTCATGTTGGTGAGCGTGCAAAGCTTCTTCACCATCGAAAGACCGATACCCGTTCCGCTTGTAGAACGAGTCATTTCGTTTTCGACACGGTAGAATTCCTGGAACACCTTCTTCATTTCAGAAGCCGGAATGCCCGGACCGTAGTCACGCACGGCAAGGTACATGTCGCCGTTGTTCACGCGCAGCTCGATGCTGATCATCTTGTAGCTTGCGTTCTTCGAGAACTTGAGCGAGTTGTCGACCAGGTTCATCAGAATCTGCATCACGGCGTCGCGGTCGATCAGCAGAGCCACGTTGTCGGCATCGGTGTCGGTCGATACGGTGAGCTCGAATCCCTGCTTTTCGATGTTCCTGCTGTACGTTGCCACAAAGTCGTCGAGCACGGCCTTCGGGCGTTCCTTGCGGAGCTGCACGTTCCAGCGGTTGCCATCGAGTTTAGACAAATTAAGCACGTTCTGAATCAAACGCGAAAGTCTGTCCGCTTCGCTTGCAATCTGGCCGTAGTAACGCTGCTTCTTTTCTTCGCTTGCCACCCAGGAATTCTGCAACAGTTCGGCATACATCTTGATAGCGGTCAGCGGAGTCTTGAGTTCGTGCGTAATGGCAGATACAAAATCCTGACGCTTGGCGGCAAGAGCCACCTTGCTTTGCGTAAAACGGTAAATGGTAATCAGACACACCGCAATCACGATCAAGAGAATGAGTCCGCTAAAGAGAATGGTCAGGTCGGCCGATCCGCTGACTTCGGCAGAATACATCTTGAAGATGATCTTGTCGTAGGGCGGCGGCAGCGGGCGCTTGGTTCTCAGCTCGTATTCGGCGTTCTTCTTGCCAATGGTCAAGAGCACGTTGTCTTCGTAAACAAGCTCGATCGCGTAAGGCAACTTGGCGTACGCAATCTGTTCTTCCTGAGTCATGTAGTTCAGGTAGATATTCTTGTCGACGACAAAGCCCTGCACAATCGGGAGCATGCCGATATAAATCGTACGGAAGAACACGATGTAGTCTGTCGTCATGCGAATCTTCAAATCGCTGATGTTGACGTTCGTGTTGTTACCGGTGAAAATCGGAATGTCGGGTGCGACAGTCGTGTCGTTCTTGGCGGTTTCGGCCATGTAAGTCAGAGCTTCTTCTTCGGAGGTGAGTTCCACGCGGGTGGGAATCTGCAAGTCCGGAATCTCGTCGTAAAGTTGGTCGATCGCTTCGGTGGAGTCAACCGTCTGCACGGTGCGCTTGGGGAGCCCGTTTCGAATGTCGAGCTTGATGAGCAAGTACTGGATCAGGTCGCGGGTCTTTTTGCGCTGCTCCTGGTCGTCGAACGAGAAGTTGTCCCACATGGACTTTCCGATACCGGTGCTGGTGTCGGGGTAGAAGGGCGTCAAGAGTTCGCCGCTATGCGAAATCTGGAAATGCCCGAGCAAGCCCTTGCGGCACTGGCGGTACAAGGAGTCGAAGTCGCAGTACGGACCGCTGGAATCCGGGAACGAGAAGAATTCCGAGAAGAGTCGGCTGTTGCCGCCAATCACGGTAATCGAGTTCAGAATGCCGTAGTCCTTGTAGGAGCGGCTGTTTTCCAGGTTGAAGTCCGAAGACAGTCTAAGGCGGAGGCTCTCGTATGCAGAGTCAATGCGTTCCTCGACTTTCTTTTCTTCGAGCGCCGTGGACTGCTCGTAAGTCTTGATGAACAAGATGGTCAGAGGAATTGCGATGACCAGGAAAATGGAAATAAACACCAGGCGTTCCATGATGATTGCCTGGTGTTTCTTAAGATACGTTAGAGCCGCAGCTACTTTAGCTTTTACTTGTCGCATTCAGGTGCAGAACGCATCTGGTAGCCTTCTCCACGGAAGGTGACCAAGAGTTTCGGATGCGAAGGATCGTCTTCGATTTTCTTGCGGAGCTTGGTAATGTGGATGTCCACGGTACGGGTGTCCACAGAATCAGCGTTTTCGTAACCCCAGACCTTGCGGAGCAGTTCGGAACGCGGAACGGCGTGGTCACGGTTGCGCCACAGGTATTCGAGGATTTCGATTTCCTTACGGGTGAAGGCGAGCTCTTCGGTACCGCGGGTGCCGGTGTATTCGCGGAAGTTCACGCGCAGGCTGCCAGCGACGAGCTTGCCTTCGTTTTCCATGGTCTGACGGCTGCGACGGAGCACGGCGTCAATACGGGCCAGGAGCATCGGAACGGAGAACGGCTTCGGAATGTAGTCGTCTGCACCGTACTTGAGGCCGTTGATGATATCGTCGTCGGCGTTCTTTGCAGAAAGAATGATAATCGGGAGGCTCTTGTCCTGTTCGCGGATCTTGTCACAAACGGTAAAGCCGTCCATGCCAGGGAGCATCAAGTCCAGAAGAACCAGGTTGTACTGCTTGGTGAGGGCTTCGGCAAGGCCGCTTTCGCCGTCGGCGCAGTGCTTAACGTTGTAGCCATTCAGCTTGCAAAGGTCGATCAGGCCTTCGGCAATGGCGATTTCGTCTTCGATGATAAGAATCTTGGTCGTGCTTGTGTTTTCAGTCGTCATTTATTTTACCTGGGATTATGATTAAATTGCGAGTCCGACACCCAATTCAACGGTCATGTTACCGGGATCCACTTCACTCGGATAGTCACCGCCGATGTAGTACTTGAAGTTGCCGTAAGCGGCAATCGGGATAATCGGGAGCTTGGCACGGAGGCCCACCAAGATGTGGCCACCGATGCTGGTGTTCAGGCCTTCGTCAAGAGCCTTGTCCTGGATTTGGGCTTTCATTTCCTGACCCTTGGCCTGGAGAGCCTGGGACTTGGCGTCGTTGTCCATAGTCTGGTCAAGCACAATTGCTGCGACTTCGTCGAAGGTGCTCGGCTGAATAAAGCTAGAAGCGAACTTCTGGTTCAAGACAAAGCTGTTCAGGTGGTAAGAAAGACCGCCACCGATGTAGGGGCGAATGATCGGCAAAGTTGTAATGGGGTAGGTGATGGAGAGGTCACCGGTCATGGCGACAAACTTCGGGTTTGCCTTGCCGAACGGGGTGCCGCCCAGTTCAATTTCAAGAGGGATTTCGTTGACGGTTCCGTCTGCCGGATTATCGACCCAAAGAGATGCGTCGTAGGAGCCGAACTGGATATTCAAGGTAGCTTCGATGTCGATCACCGGGAGGAGGTCAATCCATGCCTTGAAGCCGAAGCCCTGCATCATGCCGTCGAAGCCGTCGTGGCTCAGATTAATGTTGTTGGCGATAGGAGCCGGTTCGGCAGACTTCATCTTGGTGCCAAAACCAGGGGCATAGTGGAAGCCGACGCCCACAATGGCGAAGGACTGGGTGGCGAGCAAAGCGCCAGCAGCGACTAAAGCTTTTAAGTTCATATTTGCTCCTTAAACTTTGCCTTTGAAACTACATTATTATTTCAAAAAGCGGATGTTATTTTTTCATAAAATACTAAAATCAGTCAATCGAGGGAACGACGACAATTTTTTTCTGCCCTTTACCGACCTTAATTTTGCCCAACTTGTAGTCCCCGATGACTCTTCCCTGACCGTCCAGAGCAGAAATGGTCACGTCGTGGTCCCCGGCATCGACCGGAATGCGGGTCACGTTGATGGTGTTGGGCATGAATAGACCGATACGTAGGTCTGCCTGTTCCAACTGGCTCTGGCCCACGTCTACGGCGATGTTTTTCACGAGGTCGAAGATCCCGTTGCCCGTGTTGGTCGCCTTCTTGGCCTTTTGGGCGGCGATTGTGCGGAGCACTACACGGGTAATGGTACGGACCGCGGTGGTCGCGTTCTCGTCTTTCATGTTCTGCTCGAGTTCGGAATCAATATTGGCCACTTTTTCGGGCGAGACGCGCATGGTTCCGTCCAGATTTACGCTGAACATGCTTGTGCGCTGGGGCAATTCCTTCTTTTCGGGAAGAGCGAATCCGACATGGAATGTATTGCTACCCGCGCCTGCAACAGGGGGCGCGAAAACGGTAAACGAGTTGATTTTTCCGGTCTTGCCGTCTTTGTAGGTGAGGTTCATGGCGGTGCCGCTCACGTAGGTGCCTGACAGGTACATTTCGCCAAGGATTGGGCTGTGGCCAGCGTAACCCACCACGATGATTTCTTGGCCCTTGGTGCGGGCGGCCGTTGCCTTGGGCGTGCTCGTGAGTGCTTCGGTCTTGAGTCCCTTCAGGTCGTCTGCGCGGTCCATTTTGGTGAGGCTTTCGTTGATGTATTCCCAGACTTCTTTGGGCATCTTCACGTTGCCCTCTTCGAACGCCTTGGCTGCCTTCAGGTAGGCGATGGCGGCATCGTCTTCTTCGCCGGCCATGTCGTAAACGATGGCGCTCAGGTAACGTAGCCAGCCGTTGTCGTTCACCTTTTCCTTGTCTTTCTGGTAAAGCGCTTCGGAGGCGATTTGCGCCCTGCGGACTTCGACCAGTGCCCCGTCTAAATCACCGATGGCGAGGTAGTTCAGAATCTGGTACTGGTACATCATCAGCACTTCAAAGGGGCGTGCTCGGTAAGGACGAATATTGTCGTTGGTAACAAGGGCTGCGGCTTCGTTGGTCACCGACTTGGTGTACAGGTCTTCGTAAATCTGTTCGGCCTGTGCAAAGTGCTTGATGCTTTCCTTGTTTTTGCCGGCGTAATGGTAGAGCATGCCTTCGTCGAAGTGGTAAAGGAAGGCGCTCTTTTCGCCGTAAAGGTCGTCTTTCTTCTTTTCGATTTTTTCGATAGTGCCCTCGAAACCTTCTTTCTTGAGTACGGGGGCCAACGTTTCATAACGAGTCATGGACTTGTTTGCGCAAGAACACAAAAACAGTGCAGATATTGCGAGCAATAAAAGGCGTTTCATGAAAACTCCGGTAATGAATTTACGTTAAATATAAATAAAATAGCCTCCGACTTAGAGTCGGAGGCCTAATGGCATAAACCACTGAGAGAGAAATTACTTCTTCTTCTTGCCGGAAGCGTCGAGGGTCACTTCGACAGTTTCTTCGCCCTTCACGGTCACGAGAGCTTCGGCAGACTTGCGGTTGGAGCATTCTGCGCGAATCACGTGGTCACCGGCGTCGAGGTTGTTGATGGTGAGTGCGGCACCGTCGGTCTTGTCGGCATTGTCGCCGTCGATGTAGATGAGGCACTTGCCCGGAATGGTGGTCACCTTGATAGCACCCTTAGGAATCTTGGTGCCGAAGTCAAACACGTTACGCTTGTCGTTACCCGGCCAAATGTTCACGCGCTGGTTCACCAGTTCGTAACCCTGGTCGATCACCACGAGGGTCTGACGGCCAGACTTGACGCTGACGTTTTCAATCGGGCTCTTGCCCAAGGGTTCGCCACCGAGGAACACGTCGCTGTTAGGCGGGTTGGTGATGATGGTGATGGTTGCGGCCTTACCGCGCGGAGGTGGATCGTCGTCAGCGACGGCGGCGGTAAAGAGGAATGCGACCAAAAGCGCAAAAATGTAAAGCTTTTTCATGGATTTCTCCTGTTTGTTTGTTCTAAAAATATAAAGTTTTTATGGAATTTAATTTTTTTTTGTGCAAAAGTTTAGAAACGCGTGCTAAAAAAGCGCCCCTAAAAAACTACTTTTCACTACATGAAAGCCCTTTACCAGAAAATTCGCACTTTAAATGGCAAAAATTACGGTCTCTACAAGTCCTTGGCAGACAAACCATGGGATTTTGGCGATTTCGCGCTGGAATTCCTGCATGTGCAGGGCGACCCGTATGCGCCGGCCTCCAGGGTCGTGATCAAGGCGAATCTTTCGATGCTCGGTTATTCGGGCGAATGGGGCGGCTCTTTTGAGCGTCGCTTGGCGCTGAGCGATTTCTTGCACCGCAAGCTTTCGCGACTGGTTAAGGAAAAGTACCCTGATAAGGACGCCGCCATCGTATTCGATACGGCTGGACCCGAGATGCTGGTGCGAAATTCCCTGTGGATTGAGGTTTTGCCGGACTTGGTGTCGGCAGGGCTTTATTACAGCAAGTCCGACGAGGCCGCCTTGCAGGAACATTTCCGCGTGCTCGCCGAACGCAAGGAGATTTTGGCTGAGTTTGAAAGTCGCGGGCTGTGTGCATTCGTGCCTGACGGTGCAGTGCTTCCGCGAGCATCGGGCTTGAGCGAATTGCCGCTGGAAGGCGCGGTGCCGTTTACCGCTCCCGAACAGATGGCGGTGACTTTGAATGTGTGCGGTCGCGAAATTCGCGGCATGGGAATCCCGAAGGGAATCACCGTGATTACGGGGGGCGCCTTCCATGGAAAGTCGACTTTGCTGCAGGCCTTGACCCGCGCGGTCTACCCGCATATTCCGGGCGACGGTCGTGAAGGAATCGTGATTGACGAATCTGCACTCCGCGTGGGCGTCGAAGACGGCCGCAGCGTGCGCGGCACAGACTTGTCGCAGTTCGTGCGCGACTTGCCGGGCGGCGTTTCGACCAAGAATTTCAATACGCTTTCGGCGTCGGGTTCTACCAGCGAAGCCGCAAACTTGCTCGAAGCCATGGAAGCGGGGGCCAGCACCTTCTTGATCGACGAGGATTCTTCGGCGGTGAACTTCTTGATTCGCGACATTCGCGTGCGCAAGCTCTTGGGCGATGACCGCGAACCGCTGATTCCGCTGACGGATCGCATTCGTGAAATTTCGGCACAGGGCTACAGCTTTATTCTGGTGGCAGGTGCTTGCGGCGACTACCTCGACCTTGCCGACAACATCGTCATCATGGCAAACTACAAGGCTGAATGTGCAAAGTCTTCGCAGTCGCCGGAATCGCAACAGTCTACAGCCGCGGTCTCGAGCGCGCGCCCGTTTGTAGGCTACATGCAACCCTTGCAAAAATCGGTGCGCCCCACCTCTGCGGTCGAGCGCCAAGTCAAGGTAAAACTTTCAGGCGATACTTTGTTGCAAATCGGGTTCCTGGTGTCCGACACCTCGCGCCTCAACACGCTTGTCGACAAGCAGCAGCGCTTAGGTGCGGGCTTTGTACTTTTGAACCTGCTGCAGAACGCTGCCAGCAATTCGGAATCGGATGCTTGCGCCGGCGATTCTGTCGCCGCGACCATCCAGAAACTTCTCGAAAAAATTCAGAACGTGGGCTTCCGCAACTTGCCGCAGGGCATGAGCCGCGAAATGAGCCTCCCGCGTGTCGTCGACATCGCCTGCGTGGCGTTCAGACTGCGTGAAGGCTCTAGGTAGTTAAAGGATTTTTTGCTTTAAAAGCTTTTGTAATCATTATCGCACAGGCTTTGCTGTTCGCTGACAATCGTCTCGAAAGGAAAGCCTGTAAAATTCTTTACCGCGCATGCTACGGCTACTTTACCGTCGTTGGGGTAGTAGTCATAGAAAGATCCGTTAGTCGCTTCGCATTCTTCCTTGAATAGGCTCTTGGCTGGTCCTACTGAAGAATAGACTTCGCCATAGGCCAAGTAAGCGATAGAATTGTTTGGGGTAAGAAGAATCGTTGCTTGAAGCGTTCCACGTGAATTGGGAGTGAATGAACGAATCAATCCTGATTCTTCTTGATACACATCAACTATGCAGAAATACGGATTGTCTTCTTCGGGGATAGTGTATCGTTCTTTTTGTGTCGTAAAATGATACTGCGCGTCGTAATTGATGAAACGCGTCATTCCATCAATTTGGTCTGTCGTAGATTTTTGCGGAAAAGCTTTTGCAAGGCTGTCCAAGATTGCTCGCTCTTCATCGGAGACCTCTAGGTTTTCGGTGTTGGGTGCAATGATGAATTTTCTGCCTGTGTTGATTGTGGAGTCGTTGCTAGTGGAACTGCTGTAAATGGCTAAATCCGTTCGGTACCATTCGCCGTAAGGCTTGACATTGTCGGGGAAATTTCCCTTTTCGTCGCAATTCCATGATTCGCTATGGAGTACGTTGCCGGTTATAGTTATGTTTTCGTTTATGGCAATATTTTCGGTGTCGGCGACTAGGAACATGACAATGGGGCCGGTTGCGTCAAGTAAACAGTTGTTTCCGGGGTACACCGCATAGATGTTTATTTCTTCGCCTGTAAATTTGTTCAAAACTAGAACTTGTGGAGATTCTGCCATATAGATGATTACGGCGTAAAATTTTGTCTTTCCGTCTTCAGCCAGATGACTCTCTTCTAAAATCGGAGCCGTTTTGGGGAAACATTTGGCAATGGCTTCGCCGGAGATTGGCTTCAAGGGTACAATCATTTCGTTTTCGTCGTATGAAACCATGGCGTTTTCGCAACTGGGAGAAAGTGCGGTATTATACGCGATTACGTGATTGTCAAATTGGAGAACCTTTTCGTTGTTGGCTGTAAAGGGGGCGAGGAGGTTTTCAATTATATTGTCTGCGGAACTGGAAATCGTATTTTCCGAAGAACTGCTAATTTCGTCGGTCGCATTCGGAATGGTCGTGGAGCCAGCCGTGGTAGGGCTGTCCGAGGAGCAGGCTGCCAGTGCAATAAGGGCAATTGTGCTCGCTGTGTAGTAGAAATTCTGTTTAAGGCTAAGCATGACCTACTCCTTTGACTTTATATCTCTAAACTAGATTTTACACTTGAATTAGTCAATATTTTTATTATGCTAAATTGGAAAATTTTTATATCTTGTAAATCAAGAACTTAAAAGGAGCAAATAATGCGCAAAGATCTCGGTGTTAAAGCTTACTTGTACCCGCAGCCTACATTGGTGATTGCGACGTATAACGAAGATGGTTCTACGAATGCCATGGTGGCCGCTTGGGGCTCCATTAGCGACACGAACCAGGTCGCCATTTACGTGGCTCACAGCCATAAGACCATGCCGAACATTCTTGCGCGCAAGGCTTTTACCGTCAGCATGGCGACGGCCAAGAACATCAAGGCGATTGATTACCTGGGCGTGACTTCGGGTAACAAGGTTGCCGACAAGTTTGCTCATTCCGGCTTGACCTCTGTCAAGAGCGCTCATGTGGACGCCCCGCTGATTGCGGAACTCCCGCTCGCGCTGGAATGCAAGCTCGTCAGCTACGACGAAGATTCGGAACTTTTGCTCGGCGAAATCGTGAATGTGTCTGTCGATGATTCTGCGCTAGATGAATCCGGAAAGCTCTCGGTCGAAAAGCTCGCTCCGGTGTGCTACGATTCTGCGGGCCACGGCTACTACGTGATGGAACGCCGTGTAGGTAACGCCTTTAGCGACGGAAAGTTATTGGGTTAGTTTGAGGGGGAGTATGAAGAGTCTTCATTATGTTTTGTGTGTTGCGGTGGTTGCCTTGCTGGGCGCTTGCGGTGGTACCTCTAGCACATCGCACGAACCTGTAGAATCCAGCAGCTCTGTAGAAATAGTGGAATCCAGCAGCTCCGAAGCGGTTGCTCCGGAGTCAAGTTCAGCCATTGAGTCTACGGCCACTGAGCCCGCTGCCGACACGGTATGGAACAAGGCGAACCTTACGTGGTATATTTCTTGGCCGGATCCGAGCAGCGAAGAATGCGTGGTGTACAACGGCTGCGAATGGGCGGGCTACTTTGCTGGCCTACCGGACCAGCAGACCGAAGAGTGGGTCAGCGAACATAACATCATCTCCATCCACGAAAAGGATTGGGGCAAGTACAAACTGAAAACTTTCAGGCTGCGTCAGAATGGCCGCACCATAGACGCTACCGTTTACGACAAGTGCGCCGACAGCGATTGCGACGGGTGTTGTACCCAGAACGCGGGCGAACTCGGGTTCTTGATTGACATCGAAAGCTATACCTGCGAGCGCCTTTCCGGCACCAAGGACGGCTGCGATGGCGTAATTGAATGGACTTGCCTTGACTGCGAATAATCCGGCTTTTGTAATATGAAGATTCTGGTCCTTATTGATAACATCGCTAGTTGCTGTGGCTCCCGCAAGCTCTTTGGCGAGTGGGGCCTGTCGGTGTACGTGGAATTCGAAGGCAAGCGTTACTTGCTCGATACGGGAGCGTCGCACCTGTTCGCGAAAAACGCTGGCGTGATGGGCGTGGACCTTTCGAAGATTGACATGGGCGTTTTGAGTCACGCGCATTTTGACCACAGCGATGGCATGGCCAGGTTCTTTGCGCTGAACAAGACTGCTCCCTTTTATTTGCGCAAGGGTGCGGGCGAAAACTGCTATCATACGCATAAATTGCTTGGCCACTTTACTTACCATGAATACATTGGAATCCATAAGGGCTTTTTAAAGCGCTTTGCAGACCGTATCCGCTTTGCCGAAGGCGACATGCAGATAGCGCCGAATGTGTACCTGGTGCCGCACAAGACGCCGGGCCTTTCTGCGATTGGCGAGCGTGCCCATCTTTCGGTCAAGGAAAACGGCAAGTACCGCTACGATAGTTTCGATCACGAACAAAGTCTCGTGTTCGATACGCCTAAGGGCCTGTTTGTTATGAATAGTTGCAGCCATGGCGGCGCAGATAATATCGTAAAAGAGATTGAGGCTACGTTCCCCGGCAAAAAGATTTATGCGATTCTCGGCGGATTCCATTTGTTCCGCTATAAAGACGAAGTGGTACGCGCCTTTGCGGAGCGCCTGCGCGAGCTCGATGTCCAGAAGATTTATACCGGGCATTGCACCGGAAACCGCGCTTTTGAAATCCTGCACGAAGTCCTGGGCGACCGCGCCGAACAAATGCGCTGCGGTATGTCTATAGAGATTTAGGGGCTTTAGGCCTTTTTTGCTGGGCAAAACGGGTTTTTGCTTGCGGCGCTTCCATAATTATGTTTATAGTGTGTTGATAGATTGTGTCGCGCATGGGCGGAATATCGTTATTTCAAAAAAATCGAAAAAAAAAGTGAATTTTTTCGCCTTAACCCCTTGACGGACACGGCGTAAAGTTCTATAATTGGCCTCACCCGCGAACGAGAGGGTTCAAGCCCAAACGAACGCGAGACGGAGGCCCGCGAGGCCACCGGGAAGATTGAAGGAATCGGAGATGTGCTTAGTGACGGGTCCAAGAGATTTCTTGGAATAGTCAATTATACGAACGTGATTAACGGGACCAAGACTTTAAAAAATTAATGAAGAGTTTGATCCTGGCTCAGAACGAACGCTGGTGGC
>NZ_ONDD01000040.1 GCF_900316465.1 uncultured Fibrobacter sp.
GCTTGACGATCTGTTTTTCCCTTTATACCACAGTTTTCTAATCCTGAATTTATAAAGAAAGCGCCATTCCCATTTACATCACTTTGCTGTAAATCAACATCACCTGTCTGTGAATCGAATAAATCGCCTATCCTAAATTCCTTAAACCCACCCTCGTTCCCGGATACTTTAGAACGAGGGTGAGCTATTTTCCCAAGCGTTCATCTCCATTCTTGATTAAATCGCTGATTTGCCAAGCCATATATTCCTTGACAACCTTCTTAAAATCATCTTCAGTGGGTTTAATGTCAATTTTCTTGTGCTGGCTATATGTCCAATCATTCCCTTCGAGTGTTATGTAGTCTTCTACAAAACAGTCTTTGTAGTAGTTTAGATTCTTGTTATCCTTCCCTTTACCGCGAACTACAAGATTTACGAGTTCCGCATAGCGTTCTTTGGCGTTGTCAACATCTTTAAGGTTTACACTTTGACTGGATTTTCGACGATTTTGCCTAGCGTACCCATCATTTGAAAAATCAATGAACTTTACAAGCTTTTCAGTGTCGTGCGGAGTGCCTACATCAAAAACATAAATTGCCGTTTGCACGCTTGATTTGCCAATAAACAAATCGGTGCTCATATGTATGGATGCAATCAAGGTATTTTTGTTCAAAATCTTTTTTGTGTATCCATCACCTTGTGTACTTCCTGCATTCTCTTGAATCAGAACCGCTGCTTTACCGCCCTTCATCTTTGAAAGAGCTTTCTCTACAAAATTCAATCCTTTGCCGGGAGCAGAATAGGGAGGATTCAACAAGAATACATTTGCAGGAAATTCTTTGTCTTTCATTTCGCCTTGTTTATATTTTCCGTCATATTGCGTTGAATCCCCATTGATGATGTTTGACGAACCATCACCCATCAAAATCATATTCAAAACAGCAAGGATGTAAATTTCAGGAAGTTTCTCAATGCCTAAAAGCTTTTCTGCTTTAATCTTTGCGATTTCTTTTCGTAATTCTTCAGGGCTTTTTATTTTGTTTTTTGCATCTGCGATCATCAAATGCATCGCTGAAATTAAGAAACCCGCAGAACCGGTGGCATAATCCCAAACATAACTGTTCATGTTGACTTCTGTAAGTTTTGCCATCAATTCCGTTACGTACCGAGGGGTCAAAACAACATCATTTTCCGCACCATCGGGAACATCGACCCAGTCATTGAGAACATTGAAAAGTCTTCCCGTAAAATCAATATTATGCAAATCAGAAGTGAGATAAGGCAAAATATCTTTATGGAGAATGGCGTAGACTTTCCTGAGCTTGCTTTCGCCATTCTTCGGCGTATAAAGATCCTGATTTTTAAACACATTCGAAAGTTCATGCATTATTGCTTCGCGCTTCTCTTCAGGGAGATTTTTAACGCGTAAGAAGTCCTCTACCTTATCAATGATTTTTTGTGCATCATTAGATTTTTTTCCTAATTCTCCCTTTAATTCTTCAACTTCGAGACCTCCAGAAACACCTTCAACGCCAAGTCCCGCCATGATTAACCCGACAATAAGCATCACTCTTGACTTGACTGTAATGTTTAAATCGTCATGCATTGTTTGGTTGAGACGTTTTAACTTGCTTTCAATTTCATCTTCAAGAGCAAGTTTTCTGCTTTCTATTTCTTCTGGCGTCAATTTAAGCTCATCAATTTTTTTAAAGAATTCCTTCAAGTTTTTCTTTTTTAAAAAACTTAAGTCTGAAAAATCTCCGATTTTCTTGGGTATAGCGAGGTTGTCTTTTGATAAATAGTAAACGCCAATTTCTAGCTGTAATTCGTTGTCTTGCCTATACCCATTCACACCAATGGCAATTGCTTCTTTATATGTTTCAGTGAAATCAAGAATTGATTTCGCATAGTGAACGGCACCATTAACGGCATATTTTGTAACGGCTGTATAATCGGGTTCTCCTTTTTTATTCGTATTAGAAATCAAACCCTTTTCGTCTGTTTTTGCAAAATCACCTTTAGTTCCTTTGCATTCAATCATTACAGGGATGTTTCTGAAACCGACAGATACAAAGCATTTGATATCCGGAAGGTTTTGACCCGCCCCGCCTTTTTTGCTAGGAGCTGTTTTAAGAGCTTCATCGATTTCTGAGTTGATACTTTCTGTTTTGGTAAAGTACTTTTCTAGCTGATTTTTGCACCAATCTTCAACTTGTTCTTCTATGCTCTTTGCCATGACGGTTTCCTTTATTACGAGTTCCGTCTTTATTAAAAGCAAGATTCAAGTCTTTTTCTAAAATAAAAAAGGCGTGGAGTCGCAGTGCTTATCTAGTCTGCGGGCTACCACACCCTTCTACACAATAAGCACAAACGACCCACGCCCCGATAGGGACGTGAGCGTTCGTCTTATCCTCGTGTAGATTGAAAGTGGTAGTTTCAGACTAGAGAATAAGAGACGAATCTCAAAAATTCCGGTCGCTCCGAACCATTCGGTACGGGGCTATGTCAACTGCAATATAGATTATTGGAATGGCAAAAAATGCGAAAAAAATTGAAAACCTTGCTGAACGGGAAAAAAACGTCCATAACGCGACAAGTTCCGTTGCCAAGGGTGCCGTAAACCAGCTGCTGACAATACGAAATTGGGCTATCGGCTGCTATATAGTCGAATATGAGCAAGAGGGGGGCGACCGAGCCAAGTACGGGGCTCGCCTATTGCAGAATTTGGCGGATAAGTTGTCCATCAAGGGACTTGATCGACAGTTGCTGAATGCATGCAGGATTTTTTATGTGAAGTACCCACAGATTTGTGAGACAGCGTCTCACAAATTGCAGGGAATAGACTTTTTGCCCGAAAAAATGCCTTTTATAGAGAAAAAACTCAGGGGCCCAATTTGCGAGTCAGCGTCTCGCAAATTCGAAACGCCGCCAGAACTGCTTGTAACACGACTTTCTTTCTCGCGCGTTAGCAAATTGTTGATTTTGACACAGGTTCACAGAAAAGTACATAGAAAAGTACACAGAAAGTTGATATACTTTGTCAAATCGGCCCTGAAAAATGCCTTGATTGATGAAAAAACCGCAAATGTCCAAGGAAATGTCGGAGAAAATGTCGGAGAAAAGGAACGGGAAATTATTGAAATAATCGCATTGTCTCCGAGCATTTCGGCGAAAAACATAGCGCAAAAAATGGGAATGACTTCAAGACAGGTGGAACGGCTTTTGTCTCAGCTAAAAGCAAAGAGGTTGATTGAACGAGTTGGTCCTGACAAGGGTGGATATTGGAAAGTGAATTGAAAACCTAGTTCTCTTCGTCCAGACAATTCTTGATTTGCTTGCGGATGTATTCCTTGTGCGTGTCGATTCGTTCCAAGTAACGCGGGTTTACTATCGTGTCGCCGTCGCAAATCTGCTTCTTGGCGAGAACATCTACATCTGCATAAGAACGGCTGATATGTACGTCTGCCAAACAGTTGGAATCGCTTTCCGAAAGGTTGTTCTCTGCCGCATTCTTGGCGCTGTCCAAAAGAGCGTCCTTGTCTTTTGTAAAGATTTCTGCCATTTCTGAATAAGTGGCGAAATCATTCTTTTGGCAGAGCGGAGACGGAGGCGGAACGCTGCTGCTGGATTCCGGCTCCGGTTCTGAGCTGGAACTCGATTGAAATTTCTCGGGATACTTTGCTCTATACTCTTCTTCGGTATAGAGAATTTTATCCCCATCAACATAAAAATTGGCGGGATATGTTTGCCCATCGGAACATTTATATACCGCAGTTCCCAAATCTCGATGTGTGCATGTGTTACTAGGCACCCCATAAAGAGGAACATCGTATTCGTCAAGGACTGCTTTTGTTTTGTCTTCGAGGAAATCTAGCTGCTCAAGGGTTCGGGTCTGGTTATTGGCAAGTTGTTCCTTTTTCCATCTTACTGTGGCTTGGTAGTCCTGTCCGTCAAGACATTCAAAAGTGGCTCCGACAAAGTTTTCCCAAGCGCAGTGGATGCTAGGGTCGCTTGCAAGCCTATAGGGCATCGAAGGGTCATAACTGGAACTGGATTCAGTTTCGCTTGAACTCGATAGAGTCTCTTCGGCGGAACTTGAACTTTCGCAAGCGTCGGAACTAGAAACGGCGCCCGAATCAATGTCGTAAACGGGTCTGACTCCATAGAGCGTGTCGGTCTTGATTCCGTCAAGGTCGTCGGGCTTGACGATAGAATCGGGTAGAGTTTCGTTGTTGTCTCCGCCTGTTACAGAAGCGCTTTCGCTATCGCCACCGCAGCTTGCCCAAAAGAATGCGGTCGATGACAACAGGACCTTTTTCCAGTGTTTGCGAATGTTCATAAGTTCTCCTCGATTTTCTATAACAGAAAAATACCCTTTTGCGAGGGTATTTTCTACTAAAAAATGATTTTGTTCTGGATTATTTGTATAAAATCGTGTAAACTAGCGGCTTAAAATGGGGTAGTAGGCGCCTTTGGCGGCCTTCCCCGGAACGTTACGGCCTTTGATGTCTGTGGCGCGGTTTTTGCCTGCCTCATAGCCGCGATTTCCCCGGCTTTCTGCAAAGCGACCCTTCCCGATGGCGGTGCTATTTTCGTCAAGGAGTCCTTCGATGACCGCAGCGCTACCGTCTAGGCTTGCCTTGTAGGGAATAGTAGCGTCTTTCAGAAGCTTGTCGCCGGTGATAGTGACTTCGGGTGATTCGCTGTCGCCGATTTGGATGCCTGCTACAGTAAAGGTTGCTTCTTTGCCGGGCAAGAGTCCCTTGAGAGACTTTTCGCTGCGCACGCCCTTCACGGTTATGTAGGCGTTGTGGTAGAGCGGAGCGATGCCGATATTTTTCACGCGGACAGCTGCTGAAACCTTGTTGACTGCGTAGCCTGTGTTTTCAAACTTGTAGCCTGCATAAGAACTCGCTTCGTACACGCGGTCTTTGGTGGCGTATTGGCCTTCGGGCGCGTCGTTGCCGATTACGTATGTCATGTGGTACTTGGCGGCGGCATCTTCCCAGGTGACGCCGTAAAGGCCTGCAGGGTTCAAGAATTCGTGCTGGTCCTTGTCTTCGTAATAACTGATTTCACCGCCGGCGGGTGATGTTTGCCAGCGATCGGTGCCCATGGTTTGCCAGTTCTTTTCGTTATCGCCGTCACCTTGGGATATGTCGTGTTCCTTGTGCATAAAGGAGTCGTCGAACAGGCCGAATTTGAGCCCGAGCAAGGTTTTGTTGCCTGCGATGGGGGTGTATTCATCGTCTGCGGCGTCAATGGAAATGCTCCAAGGGGTCTCTACGAACAATGTGTCAAGATGCCTTAGGAAATGGCTTTGGTAGTCCTTGGAAGGAAAGTTCGAACCGAGATTGAGCTTGGTGCCGTAAATATGGTATTCGGCCCAGTGTCCGAAACCGGCCTGCACGAATGCAATGCGCGGGTCCTTGTCGTATTTTGCGGCAAAGTCGGCGTAGAATTGCTTGTAGAACCACTGGAGTGCGGTACTACTCCAGTCGGCATAGTAAGTGGGACCGTCGCCGCCCGGGTTTTCGGAGAAGGTTTCCAGGTAATTGCTGTTGGCAGCGAAGTAGCTGGGAACTGCGGTGGCGCCTTTCACGCCCTCGGTGCAGTTGGGGGCATTTTCGATGGTCTCGTTCGGGTATTCAATGCGAAAGCGTACAATGGCTTGGTGTCCACGGCTCTTGATGTCGTCAAGGAGCTTTTCAAAACTGCTCCAGTCGTAGTTAAGCTTGTCGCCGGTCATGCCTGTTACCACGGCGCAGGGGAGGCAATACGAAAATTCGAGCGAGATGGCGCTCTGCAAGTTCTTTTGGCTTTTCGCTTGGTCGGGCCAGAAAACGATTCCCTTCATGGGCTCGAGCGATTCAATGCTCTTGTTTAATGCAACGGAACGGTCCGCCGCGAATGCATTTGCTGCGAGTAAGCCCGTCGCCAAAAACGCAACCGCGCCACTCGCGATTTTTCGATTTTTCACCATACACACTCCGTTTTAAAAACTTCGCCTTTACAAATCTATCGCCTTGAGCGTTTGGAGTCAAGTAAAATTATGGATTTTTTGCCTTGAACGCGGTGGCCGCGAATATCGATTTGCTTGCCGGTTGCGCTATTGGTGCGAATAATGCCGTTGCGGGACTTTTTGATTGCAACGCTGTTGTCGCGGAGTACCACAGCGATGCTGTCGAGAATCGGGTTTCCGGTACCTTCTATATAGTCGTGCGAAACTTCCCACACCATGATGCCTGCGTAGCCGTTTTCCTTGACCCAACGGCTCTTGACTGCAGAAGAGTGCGGGTCCTCGAAGGTGACGTAGCCGGTGGATGATACGCCATAGGGCTCCACGGCGATACTGTCATAGAAATATTCCCAGTCGGTGTTCTTGACAATATCCTTGTAGGCGACTTGCTTTGCGGATCCTTTGGTAAAATCGGTTCCGGGACCTGTGGCACCCTTGAATTCGAAACCGAACGAGGGAATTCCGAAGACCATTTTTTCGGTAGGAACGCCGCGTTTTTTCCAGTAGTCGCGAGTTTCTTCCCACGACCAGGTGGTGTAACCTTCGTGGGGGTAAAGCGGTGAATCGAACATGGCTTTTTCATCCCAGTCGCCGGTCATGTCGTAGGTCATGAACCCGAACCAGTCCAGATTTTTCACGAGGACTTCGGGGGTGAACCATTTGCCGTAATAGGGCGAGCAGGGGAGTGCTGCCGAGAGCGTTTTGCCTTCGGGGAGCGCTTCGCGGAGCTCGGTGAGTAACTTGCTGTAGGCAATCGTGTCTGCTTCGGGCACGGGGTTGTATTCCCATTCCCAGTCCATGTCGAGACCGTCCAGGTTGTGGTCTGCAACGAATTTCACGAGGTTCTTGACGAACTTGCTGCGAAGGGCGTCATCCGATGCAACAGGCGCGAAATTTTCGCTCTGTCCGCCACCGCCGAGCGAAACAATCACCTTGGTGCCCACAGCGTGCGCAAGGGTTACCATGGAATCAAGTGCGCTCGGGTCTTCGGCGGCATCGCCTTTAAGCGAACCGTCCGTATTTGGCGTAATAAAACTCCACAGAACATGCGTGAGCTTTTCATAGGGCACTTTGTCTACCGTGTAGGCGGGCTTGTGCCATTTTCCCCAATCGGGGTAGTAGCCAATGAATAGGGGCTTGGCCCATGAGGCGCAAATTCCGAAAGTGATAAAAAATGCAATCCAGAGCTTGTTGCTTCTCATAGGCTCTCCTAATGAATAATCGTCTATCCGTCTTTAAAATAATATTTTTTTGTGATTTTAGTCTAGTTAGGAGTGTTTCGTATTAGGATTCGTTACGCTGTAATCTAGGATTTAAACGCTAAGTTTCTATATTTACATTCGATGAAATTACCTGTCGTATGTATAGTTGGACGCCCGAACGTGGGCAAGTCTTCTCTTTTTAACCGAATCTTGGGGCGTCGTGCCGCAGTCGTTTCTGACCGCGACGGCGTGACCCGCGATAGGCATTACCAGACGGCCAATTACAAGGGCCATGAATTTACGGTGGTCGATACCGGTGGATTCTTGCCGGACGATTCCATCGATGTGCTCGCCGATAGCGTGCGCACCCAGATTTTTAACGCCGTCGAAGAGGCTGACTTGGTGCTCTTCATGGTCGATGTCCGCGTGGGCATTACCAAGCTCGACGAACAGTTTGCCCGCATGATTCGCAAACTCGACAAGAAGGTGATTCTTGTGGCGAACAAGAGCGAAAACGGTGTCGACCGTCAGGAAAGCTACGAGTTCCTCAAGCTTGGCTTTGGCCTCCCGCGTACCATCAGTGCGCTCACGGGCTATGCTTGCCTTTCGCTCATGGACGAAGTGGTTGCGGTGCTCCCGACGCCGGTGCGTGGTGAACGTCGCGAAGAACGCCCGATTCGCTTTGCCATTCTCGGCCGCCCCAATGCAGGCAAGAGCACTCTCTTGAACCGCTTGCTGAACGAAGACCGCGCCGTGGTGTCCGATATTCCGGGTACAACGCGCGATTCCATTGACTGCGACTTTGCGGTCGATGGCGTCAAGTTCGTGGTGACTGATACGGCGGGCCTGCGCAAGAAGGCGAAGGTCGAAGACGAAGTTGAAATTTTCAGCAACATGCGTACCCTCGAAAGTATCCGTCGATCCGACGTGTCGGTACTCATGGTGGACTGCACTCGCGGTCTCGAAGTCCAGGATTTCCGCATTATTACCGAAATCCGCAAGGCGGGCAAGGGCTTGGTGCTAGTGCTCAACAAGTGGGACATTTTCCCGGACAAGACCGAAAAGTCCTTTGACCACATGGTCAAGGAAATGCTCGAACGCGAGCCGATGCTTGAATACGTGCCGATTATTTCGGCGAGCGCCAAGGAAGGCCAGCGTGTAAACCGCATTGTGCAGGCTATTCAGACGGTGTATGCCAACTGCCGTCGCGTCCTTGGCCGCGACCGTGTGGCAACCGCCTTTGCAAGCTTCTTGGAAAAGAATCCGGTGCCGAGCCAGAACGCCCGCGTGGTGCAACTGACTCGCGCTTGCCAGATCATGGTGGAACCTCCCGTGATTGCGATCGAAACTCGCACGCCGGAACTGGTGGCCGATTCTTACAAGCGTTACTTGCTCAAACAGTTTTACGAAGAATTCCAGCTGCAGGGCGCACCCCTCCGCTTGAACTTCGACCAGAAATTAACCCTTAGAAAGGATGAAGATCTTGAACAGTTTACTGAGTCTTCCAATAGCGTACTTGCTGGGGTCAATCCCCAGCGCGATCTGGATCGCAAAAATCGCAAAGGGAAAGTCGTTCGACATTAGAGATTACGGCTCCAAGAATGCGGGCCTCACCAATACATTCCGCGTGCTCGGCTGGAAACCCGCGCTCCCGGTAGTGTTCATGGACTTGATCAAGGGTATCCTTGGTCCGTGGATTGCTATTAAGATGTGCGATGCTCAGGTGGCCGCCGGTGGCGCAGACTACTCCCATTGGGTACCGCTTGTTGCAGGCCTTTTGGTGATTCTGGGACACAGCTTTACTTGCTTTGCCGGTTTCCGCGGCGGTAAGGGCGTGCTCGCCGCTTTGGGCGTGTTCTTGGCCCTTTGCCCGATTACGGCGCTTAGCGCTTTTGGTGTTTGGATTATCCTTACTTTTTCGACCAAGTATGTGTCTGTGGGTAGCATTGGCGCCTGCGTGGCGCTTGGTGTGTTTGCGGTAATGGGCTACCTCAAGTTGCCGTTCCCGCCTGACGACATTAACCTTGGCCTGATGATTACGTGCCTTATTGTGGCTGTTTTCGTGATTGTGAAGCACAAATCCAACATTAAGCGCCTTATGAACGGCACTGAAAACGGTTTTGGCAGCAAACGCAAGACTCCCAAGGCGTAATTATTGTAGATTATAGGAAAAAGTGATAGGCGAGGATTTATTATGAAGGTTACAGTTTTAGGAACTGGTGGTTGGGGCTTGTCCCTTGGCCAGGTGGTGTACGAAAACAAGAACGATGTGATGTTCTGGACCAATTCCCAGGCCGAAGTGGACCTGCTTTCGACAGAACACCAGTACAAGGATAAACTCCCTGGCGTTATTTTCCCGGCTGATTTTAAGTATACGACTGATATGAACGCAGCCCTCGAAGGTTGCGAAATGGTTTTGATTGTGGTGCCGAGCCAGTTTATGGGCGGTGTCGCAAAGAATCTTGGCAAGTGGACTCCGGCCAAGGGTAAGGAACCGGTTGTGGTTTGCGCTACGAAGGGTATTCTCGAAGGCACGAACCAGCTCATGAGCGAAGTCTTGCTCGAAAACGTTCCTTGGCTCACCGAAGACAAGATGGTTGCTTTCAGCGGTCCGTCTCATGCCGAAGAAGTCAGTCGCCACATTCTGACAGCCATTGTCTCTGCTTGCGTGAACGAAGAATCCGCCAAGCTCGTGCAGAAGACCATGAGCTGCTCTTATCTGCGCGTTTACACCTCCACTGACATTGTGGGCGTAGAACTTTGCGGTTCCGTGAAGAACGTGATTGCCATTGCATCCGGCGTGCTCTACGGCCTCGAAGCCGGTGGCAAGTACAAGATTGGCGACAACACTCGTGCTGCCATTCTCACTCGCGGTCAGGCAGAAATGTGCCGCCTCGGTAAGGCCCTCGGCGCAAAGCCCGAAACGTTTGCTGGCCTTGCTGGCATGGGCGACTTGATTGTGACTTGCCTTTCTCAGCATAGCCGTAACCGCTATGTGGGCGAACACATCGGTAAGGGCGAAACCATCGAACAGGTCCTCGGCGGCATGAAGATGGTGGCCGAAGGCGTTCCGACTTGCAAGAGCACCAAGGCTCTCGCCGACAAGCTCGGTGTCGAAATGCCGATCGTGAATGCCGTTCACGCCCTCCTTTTCGAAGGCAAGAACGTGGACGATGTCATCAAGGAAATGTGGGGTCGCGAACTCAAGACGGAAGTCTGGGAGTAATCTAGAATCTCACTGTAATTCCTAAGTGGGTCGCAAATCCGTTACGGAATGCGGCCCCTTTTTCTGTTTCAAGGTCGCCGGATTTTTTCTTGGATTCCTGCTGCTCGCTGGATTTCTTGGAATCAGAAGAGCCTCCTTTACCGGAGCCTCCCTGACCTGAATTGCTGTTGCCGGAATCGGCCTTATCGTCGGGCAAGAATTCCTTGTAGCTGATGTACACCGGAATCAATTGCGCAATGCCGTAATCCAGGGCTATCGAGATTCTTCCTTCGCGGCGAAGCTCTAACCCGAGTGATGCGACACCACCTGCGCTCTTGAGTTCTCGCGTGTAGATTTCGTGCTGTTCGTTGTAAGTCACCAAGATTAGTGTCTCGATTTTCTTGTCAATATCAAGGGTGCCGCTAGCGTAATAAGCTTCGATTCCTGCATTGGGGTTGATGGAATACTTTTTCCCGAAATGCCACTGGTAAAAAGCCCCGCCGAAGATTCCGCTTGCGTCAAGGTCGGCGTTAATCCGGAACAGCTTCTGTAAAAAGCTAAACGACAGCGATTTCAAGACCGAGGTGGGGAGCGCCCTATTGGGTGCAAGCGATTCGTAAAAGCGGTCTTCGTTGGCGCTTAGTTTGCCTGTAAGGAGGGCGTAATTCAAGTTCGTATTCAGACTGCCGTACTGCCATCCAGCCTGAATCAAGTGTAGCCTTGCTTCAACCGGAAGGTACATAAAGCGTTTGCGGCTTTCTTCTTGCTGAAAAATCCCGTACAGGCGAGCGTTGGCATCGGCAAAAGAATAACCGAGTTGCAAATGATTCTTGCCGAGGGTTGTTCCGTATTCCCCATGCACTAAAAGAACGTTAATCGAATCTCTGACATAGTATTCTTTGTGCGGGTTTCTAGGCGATGACTGCAGGTAAGTTCCCGATACTCCAAAATGGTGAATTCCCGGATTGAATTCTGCCGATAGGTTGCGGTAGAACAGGTGTGATTCCCAACTTACTGAAATTTCGGGAACGATACTGCTGTAGTCTTCCGAGAACCACGTGATGTTTCCTAAATCAATGACTCCGCGGCCAATACTTGTTCCGACGCGAAACAGCGAGTCGGAACGGTGTACGGCAAGTGTTGATTTGATAAAGGGCAAACTGCTGACATCGACACCGAGGGTGATGTACTTGAATCTGCTTTCAAAGCCGACGCTTGCAATATCTAGACTGTTGAGACCCTTGGCGTCCCAATGGTCTTTCTTTTCGCTATAGCGTCCTTGATAGGTGATATGGCGCAGGTCTCCGTAGACTTTCAGGTTTTCGGCTTCAAAGGAATCGTGGACGCCGCATTGCCTTGCCGAAAATTGCTTGTCGCTCATGTGCAACAAGAATAATCCGCTGCAATCGGCGAACCCTGCATTACTGAAAGAATGGGCCGCAATGTTTGCGACCCCAATTAAAAACAGTATTTTAACTGAAAACTTCACGGATTGTTTTAGTCAACGAATTCCCAGACGTCTTCATCGTAGTCATCATCATCTTCTTCTGTTTCGGTAATGATGACATTCCAGAACTTTTCAGCCGTCATGCCGGGGAACACTCCACCAAAAGTAAAGTCCGGGAAGTAGATGAGTTTGCTCAATTCGCGGGCGGTGTAGTCCTTGATGACATTGCCTTCAAGGTAGCCGTTGTCGAGGCCTTGCAGAGAAATGGTCTTTTTGCCGCTGGCGTCGGTGAAATAGAAGTAGTTTTCGGACTGGTACTGGTAAGCCGTCGCGAACTTAGAAACTCCGTTTTCAACCTTGCAGACATCGGAACTCAGCTTTACTGGCGAAGGAACAAATTCTAGATCGTTGCTTCTGTAAGAGCGTTCAGAAATGGCGAAGGATACAGTACAGTTGCTGATGGTAGTTGCGTAGCAGTTATAGTAGTAGTCGTTTGCATCTTCGATGTCCATGCAAACTTCGGGTACTGCCGGAATGTCTTCGTCGTACCAGGAATAACGGGTGCTTACCCAAGCGTAGAAGTCCTTGAGAGCCATGGTCTTTGAAAGTTCACTCTTGATTGCAACACCGAGTTCATGTTCTGCGTAAGACTTGTAGGTCAAAACGTTTGCCCAACCATAACCCTGGTCCGGCTTGAACCATACAGAGGGGTCGTTGACATGGTGGTACGGCAGATATTCCTGGAAACCGTCGGTGATTTCGAAGAACTTCGCAATATTGATGGTAACCTTGGAACCTTGCGGCAGTGTGACTTCGACGCCGGTGCGGAGTCCCTGGCGGTAGTATTCGAGGGAGTCAATTGCCTTCTGGAAATCCTTGACGCTTACGTCAGACATTTCGCCATCGCCTACAATGTAGGGGTCGTTCATCTGGGTCGTGGTGCCGAGCTTGGATTCGTCGATACCGTATTGCAGGCCGAGTTCCACGTAAGAAATGGCGCTGTCCAGCAAGTTCGGAATGTTCTTGTAGCTAGGCTTCCAGTTGTCGTAAATGGTCGTGAAAGAGCTCTTCTTGCTCAAGAGGCTTTCGACTTGACGCATGGTGACCTTGGAGGTTTCGTATTCGCTGTATTCCTCCAAGTCATTCATCCAGTCGTAGTTGCCGTTTTCCGAGAAATCGATGTTCATGCTGGCGCCGAGCGTAAGGGCTGCCTTTGCAACAAACAGGCCTGCAAGTGCCGGAGCAAATTCGCCACGGTCCAGTTCAAAGGTGCGGTCCTTGTAAGTGTACTTGCAAGTAAAGTCCTTGTTGTTGACAATGTTTCGCATGTAGATGATTGCAGAATCCAAGGAGGGGATTGCCTCTGCCATGGCGGTTTGGGCGACACTTGTAAGGAGCTTGCCGTCGGCGGTAATGAGGAGCCTGTTGTAATCCTTGACATTCATGTCGACAAGGTCGTTCTTGTTGCTCACGGTGTCGATGAAACCCTTGATTTCCTTGTTATTCAC
This sequence comes from uncultured Fibrobacter sp., assembly GCF_900316465.1. Lineage (NCBI taxonomy): Bacteria > Pseudomonadati > Fibrobacterota > Fibrobacteria > Fibrobacterales > Fibrobacteraceae > Fibrobacter > uncultured Fibrobacter sp. Next base: position 13,361 of record NZ_ONDD01000040.1, read on the forward strand.
GAGGTCGGTCACGATTCCGAGGGCGTAGCCGAGCTGGGCTTCGCAGCTGGTGGGGTATTTGTCGAGAACGGCTTTGAAGGTGGACTTGGTCTGGGCGCTAATCACCTGTGCATTATGGAAATCACCTTCACCCAAATCCTGCAGAATGTCTACGATGCTTGCCTTTGCCGATTCAAGCTGGGCCTGGGCGTCGGCATCGTTCAATTCATGGCAACCGGAAACATTGAAACTAGGGGTGTCGGGAGTATCTGCTGCCGGGCTAGAGGGCTTGTCGTCGTTAGAACCACTGCTGCCGCAGCCAGCCAAAAGGGACATGGCGCCAAATGCGCAGACAAAAAGTTTATTTGAAAATCCCATGAATGTGTTCCTCCATTTTGTTTATTCAATAAGATAATAAAAAAAACAGAAGATGTAAAGAAATTTTAATGGTTTTCGGGCAAAGTGTTGTTTTTTGCAGACAAAAGTACAACAGCACCCTGTATGGCCTGGAAAAGTAGCGGAATATAGCCCAAAAGTCCAGCCGATAGCACGATCGGGGCTGGAATCCCGAGAATTCCAGTAAATAGGGCGACTTGCACGCCCTCGCGGACGCCGATCCCGTTCAACGAAATCGGGAGCATCGAAATGACTATAGTAATGCTAGTGAAAACAACAAGAATACTGATGTCAATCATTTGCCCTACGGCTCTAAAGTAGGCGTAGGCCATAAAAAGGGTCAAAAGCTGCAGCCACAGGGAATCCAAAGACGAAAGGAAAACCTGTTTTTTGTATTGTCTATATATAGACAGGCTCTTCTGCATTTTAGGAATAAAAGTAAGTTTGTTCAAAATGACTGCCGGAACAGGTACTTTGTCCGAAAACAGGCAAAGAATCACAAATACTACGCAAACCAGCATCGCTATAATCATAACCAGGGTGTAGGCGAACGGGACCTCGATTTTGCTTAAAGCGAAGGGGAGGGCTATAAAGAAGCACAGGAACATGGCCAGCAACCCCTGGATTCGCGACAGGAGCACCGCCGAAATCGATTGGCTCGTCTGGTTGAATTTTTTGCCGAAGGCGAGCGATTTGACAGCATCGCCCCCGAAACCCGTAGGCAACAGGTTGTTGAAAAAATAACCCATGGCGGTGTAGGCGTAGTAAGTCTTGAACGGAATTTCGGGTCCTTGTACCGAAAGACCTTTCCAGCGGTTCGCCTGGATTAGCATAATCAGGTTTGCGGCGACAAGCATCAAAAGGATCCAAGGAGTCATCGAAAGGCTCCAATTGTCTACGACGCTTGAAAATGGCACCTTATAAAAGATATAGGCGAATCCACCCACGCTTACAATAAGCTGGAATATCCGCTTTGCAAGGAGCTTGGTAGCTGTTTTATCGGTTGCCATTGAGCACAATAATAGTATTTTTGATAAAAAAAATTATATTTGCCCAAAAAAAGAGGTTTTATGTACCCGAATAAAATTCGTTACGACATTGCCATGCTTGTTCCGAAAGATGCCAAGAGTGTTCTGGAAATAGGTGCCGGCTCTGGCAAGAACTGCGTGATTTATCCGAAGGATTCCTACAAGGTTGCTATCGAACCTGAAAACCGTACTGATTGCCAGACGGCGGAAAATTTCCCGGGCGGATTCAACGAATACCACCACGTGCTTTATGAAGACTATAAAGAAGACCGCAAGTTTGACCTGATAGTCATGTGCGACGTGCTGGAACATGTGAACGATCCGGTGGACCTCATTAATTTCTGCAAGCAGCATTTGACCCCGGAAGGCCATATCCTTCTTTCGCTCCCCAATTTTATCTGCGTTGAAAACATCCTCAAGATTGTCTTGACCAGGGATTTCCGCTATGTCAAGGTGGACCAGGGTGAACGTGCACTCGGCGTTCTTGATATCAACCACAAGACTTTCTGGACCAAAAAGAGCTTTATCCGCTTCGCCAAGGAAAACGGTCTCGAGGTGGAACGCATCGTGGGTATCCGAAAACAGCTCAAATTTATGCCCAATATCCTGGCTCATTTAAGTTATATCCCGTTCCAGTACGGATTTTTGACCAAAATTAAGAAGTAGTTTACAAAGCCACTTGTTTTCCAAGTTCGAAAATATTATTTTCTTACGAAGAATGTTTGCCCAGAATAAAGGGGTGAAGGAGACAAAAATGAAAAAATGGTATGCAATCCCCGCAGTCGCCTCCATGGCGATGATCGGAATGTTCGGTTGCTCCTCTGAATCGTCGTCGTCTTCGTTGACGGGTTCTGTGAGTGAAGAACAGAACGTAATCCGCGTGAATATCGCAGATGCCCAGACGCACCTCGCCAAGTACAGGCGTTCTGTTGTGGAATCCTGGGATCTTTCCGATTCTACCGCCGATTCTTCGAAGACTGTGTCTGTCGATGTGGATTCGACTCTGCGAAACGACAATTTTGCGGTCGATGCAGATGTGCAGGTCGAAGACGATTCTACATATACTGTTGCTTCTGCCGGCGTCGATGGCGACGGTGCCGCCTGGATGATTCAGGTTGAAGGTGGCGCTATCGTGTATTCTTGGCGCAACCATGGCAACGGCGAATGGCACAAGTTCAAGACCGACAAGCATATCGAAAAGAAGTCTCTTGCCAACGTGCGTATGGAACGCGCCGGTAAGATTGTCGTGTTCTGGGTCAACGGTCAGATTATTGCCGCCTTCAAGGACGATTCCGGTGTGGTGGTCCAGGTGAGCGGCAAGCTTACGATTGGCTTTGATATCCTTGTTCCGGGCCAGTGCCACTGCAACAACGGCTCTGTGGAACAGATTGGTGTCGAAAATGTCGACGAAATCAAGGACACTCCGGTGGATTCAGTCCAGGTTATCGATACCTTGCAGACTGTGGTCGACACGATCGATCTTACCAAGGACACCGTGGTAACCGAATGGATTGCCGAATGGGATTTCAATGATCCTGCAAATGTCGGACTTGATGTGACTGGTCACGGACATAATGCAACTGCTGGCGAAGGCTCTGTTGCTTCGGATTCCGGCATTGCACGCTTCGATGGCGAATCGGGTCTTAAGGTGTCTCTCGAAAATGACATCAAGATCAACGAATTCGTGGTCGAAGCCCGCGTGAAGCCCACCCAGTTCGGTACCATGCAGAATATTATTGTGGCCGAGCCTCCTGGACGTGGTGTTGACGGCTGGATTATCCGCGTTGACAATGGCGTGCTTACGGTCCATCTCCGCGACACCGAAAAGGATTACGACGATTGGAACGTTTTCCCGGGCAAGGAAATGACTCTCAATGAATGGTGTGACATCCGCTTGGAACGTAGCGCTGACAGTGTCAAGTTGTTCCAGGATGGCGAAGTGACGGTTGCCGTTGCCTATACGGGTGACCTGACTCAAATGGCCTACGACTGGAGTATCGGTTACGATGGCATGCAGCAGGCATTCCATGATCGCTACTTCGTCGGTGAAATGGATTATATCCGCTTCGGTGTGTTCAAGGGCTTTACCGAAGGTGCGGTGGTGACCAAGAATGAATGGCTGCTTGCTGCCTGGGAATTCAACGAACCGAAGTTTGTCGGCCTTGATCGCATGGCAAACAATTCTACGAAGGTTGCTGTTGGTAATCCGGTCGTTGCCGATACCACGCTTGTCCTCGATGGTAAATCCGGCTTGCCGATTGACCTCTCGAGAGTGTTCATGCGCAATACCTTCGCTGTCACCGCTCGCGTCAAGCCGACTGAATTTGGCGAAATGCAGAACATCATCGCTGCCGAGCCTCCTGGACGCTACGGCGACGGTTGGATTATCCGCGTCGACAATGGCGTTCTTACGGTTCATTTCCGCGATGCCGAAACGGATGGCACGGAATGGAATGTCCTCAAGGGTAAGGAACTTGCTCTTGGCGAATGGAACGATATCCGCGTGGAACGTACCGCCGACTCCGTGTTTGTTTACCAGAACGGTCAGCGCACCGCTTGGGCAGGCGCCACGGGCGATGTGTCTCAGCTGGGCTACGATATCGGCATCGCGTATGATGCTGTAAATCAGGCAAAGCACAATCGCTTCTTTAACGGCGAAATCGATTACATCCGCTACTTCGGTCTGTAATACTCGCTGACTAGTTTAAACTATATTTGAAGGGACCTGCGGGTCCCTTTCTTATTTTAGGTGATTATGAAAATAGATGTCGGTATTATCAATTATAACGGTGGCTCTGAACTTTCGGAGTGTGTCAAGAGCTTGCTTGCACAATCGGAACAAGTGCGAGTCCTTGTTTATGACAACGCCTCTGCCGACAATTCTATCCAGCTTTTGAAAGAACAGGGACTTGATTGCAAGGTAATCGAAAGCCCCAAGAACTTGGGCTATGCGGGCGCCTGTAACGGGCTTCTCGAAAATATGGATGCCGATATCCAGGTGCTTTGCAACATGGACCTGGAATTTGACCCGACTTGGGCCGAAAATCTTTTGAAGTGTTTTAATCGTCACCCTGAAGCAGGTTCCATTGCAAGTCTCGTGATGGAAAAGTGCGGTGTGGTGAATGCCGTGGGTGTGCAATTTGGCCCGGACTTGTTTGCCAAAAACGAAGCGAGCGGCTTGAATATCGCCGATGCCGATGTACGCGAAAAAGAAGTCTTTGGCTGCTACGGCGCCGTGATGAGTTTCCGAAAGGCCGCTGCAAAGGCCGCGGGCAGAATGGATGCCAGTTTCTTCTTGTTCTTCGAAGAAACGGAATGGTATTTCCGCCATAATCTTGCCGGTTACAAGACTATCTTTTGCCCCGAGGCCAAAGTCTATCACGAACGTTCCATGACCACGGTTCGCTACTCGCCACGCAAGTTATTTTATTCGGAACGCAACCGCTTGCGGACGGCTGTTCGCCTGCTTTCGGTAGGCGATATTTTAAAGCTTCCGGTTCGCGGTTTCGTGCGTTACCTGAATATGGCCAAGGGGGGAGTTCCCGGACAGTCCGGCGATGGCAAAAAGCTTTCGAAAATTGCCATTTGTGGCGCCTTGGCAAAGGCTTGGTTGCAGGCTTTGGCTAAGCTTCCGGCAGAACTTTCTACCCGCCGTCGTTATCAAAAGAAATTCGGTAACGTCAGTGCTAAAGTCCGCGAAATTTTGGCCTTGTATCCGATTGCCGAATAAGAACTTTCTAAATTGCGGGTATGGCCTTTGTTCACCTGCAAGTTCATTCTGAATTTTCTGTTTTACAGTCTTCCGCCCGTCTAGACGGCATTTTGGCTGCTGCAGCCGAAGAAAACGCACCTGCGGTCGCGCTTACTGACCATGGCGCGATGTTCGGTATTCTAGAAATTCAGACTCGCGGCAAAGACATGAACAAGGCCCGCAAAGAAAAGGGCCTCCCGCCGGTAAAGACGATTTACGGCTGCCATATTTATGTGGACACTTCCAGCGCAAACCAGAAAGATCCGATCACGTTTGAACGGTTGACTCTCTTGGTCGAAAATGAGAAGGGGTACTATAACCTGCTCCGCATTGTGAGTTATCGCTACGAAGACGGTGACCGCTGGGCAGAAATTCCATCGGTACCGCTGTCGGTTATCGAAGAGCATAAAGAAGGCATTATCGCCATCGCAGGCGATTTCTTTAGCAAGTACGGCCAGAGCGTAGCGTCGGGGCGCAATAGCGTTGCCCGCGAATACATGGAAGCCCTCGACAAGATTTTTGACCACGACCATCTGTACATTTCGGTGTGCGATAACGGGGTGCCTCAGCAAAAGTTGCTGAACGATTTTAACGTCCAGCTTGCTGGCGAGTTGGGTCGTGAAATTGTAGCGGTAGCAGACGTTCACTACATTAAGGCCGAAGATGCCGAAGCGCATAAGGTCTTGCGCTGCATTTCGCTTAAAGAAACGCTGAACGGCTTTGA
>NZ_ONDD01000041.1 GCF_900316465.1 uncultured Fibrobacter sp.
AAGGCGGGAAGGAGAGTCTTTTGTTGAACCGTTGCCAGTTTTTTTTCGCTGTAGATTTTTTCAAGACCGGGAGTGACGACAATGTTTTTCCAGCGTTGTTTCTGTGCGACAAAAATCATGATGCCTTCGCCGCTTTCTTTGCCGAGGTTCCATTGTTCGGCGGTGTACTTTGCGTACTTGTCGCCCTTTTCGAATTGGTTTGCGTGTCCGATGTCGTCAATCAGCACGCAGGTAAGTTCAATTCCGGTTTCTTGATGGAACTTTTGGGCGAGGTCGTTAAAAAGTTGCGTTTCAGAAGCGTTCAGCAGGTGATTGTCGTCGTAAATCTGACCTTCACTGGGCTTCTGAGGAAATCTTTGGTCTTCAAAAGATGTTTCTGCCATAGCCCCGAGCGTAAGACTCAGGCAAAGGAGTGTAACACGTATGGAAATGCGCTTTAATAGAAACATCACTTTGAAAATATAAAGTTTATTTCTAAAAAGTTGCGCGTGAACTTATTTTTTCATAGGATTTTGGCGATAAAGTTTATTTGTATCTTACGAAATGGAATATTCTTGGTTGGAATATGAAAATGGGAAGATTTTAATTTTTTTTTGTGATAAGTGTTCTATTCAAAAAAAACTCTATATATTTAGGAGTGGGTTACGAATAGAACAATAGGATTGGATTATGAATGAGAAATGGACATGGCTCCCGGATTTTGCCTCGGATATGGGGATATGGGAAGACGATCTGGTCGGCATTGCGCCTGATGCAGAACATCTTTTCGTGACATACGAAAAGATGGTGTCTGTTCTTGATAACATTTATGATTTGCCCGGCCTTGCCGAGGCGTCTACCGTTGTAGGATGGGGCTTAGGAGCTTTTGTTCTTTTAAAGAATGCTCAAAATCGTCCCAAAAACCAGAAATGGATTCTGCTTTCGCCTTATGCGGATTATTGCTCTGAACACAGTGAATGGAATAACGAAAACCTGTCGTTTATTGCGCACCAGACGAAGACCGCGGTGGATGCTACCTTGAACGCTTTTTACGAACTGATTGAAAATGAATTTGGTGAATGGCAAGATGACTGGATGAAAGCCGCCAAGGCGATTAATCCTGAAGCCTTGTATAAGGGACTCTCGTATATTGCAAGGAACCGAATTGATGCGCCTGTTCCTATTACGGCTGAAACACAGGTCCTATATGGTCGCATGGATGGTGCCGTTCCTCCGGCTATGACCTTGGAACTCAAGGAATTTATGCCTGGGGTGGAATTCAAGGAACGCCCCAAGGCAGGACATTGGCCGCCTCTACTTTTGTTCTAGCCGCGTTTGCGGTTGATAAAAGAGAGCAAAAGCGTTGCGATCAGGTAGGCTGCGAAAAAGCACAGCAATAACATTTCAACAAAGTCGCCAATACGGCTGTATAGAGTGTCGCGGGTCTTGAGCGGCACTTTTCTTTGTACAACGCGATCGGTGAATATTTCGGTGTTGCCGTCGTAGTGGCCGTACTGGTCGATGAATGCGGAAACACCGCTGTTGGCAAGGCGTGCCACCGGCATGCCGTTTTCGATAGCGCGGTAACGGATCAAGTTCAGGTGCTGGTAAGGGGCGGTACTCCGGCCGAACCAGCCGTCGTTGGTAATGTTGACCATGAGGCGGGAGCCTTCGCGGATCGCTTCGCGCACCAGGTCGCCAAAAATGGCGTCGTAGCAAATGTAGGGTGTCCACAGGAACGGCTGGTAGACGGGGGTTTCTTTACCGGCGACAAAGTCTCCTTCGCCAAGATCCACATAGTTTAAAATCGGGAAGATTTCGTCAAACGGAATTCGTTCGCTAAAAGGCACCAGGTGCTTTTTGATGTAGCGCTTCGGGAAGTGAAAATCGCCGGGAGTGAACAGGAACGAGGCATTGTAGACATCGAACTTACGGATGCTTCCGCGCGGATTGCGACGGTAGTCGAGTGCGCCTACTAAAAGTTGAGAGTTCTTGCTGTCTGCGACTTCGTGCAGGCGTTCAATGATGCCGGGCTGCCTGCGAATGTGGTCGGGGATTGCGGTTTCGGCAAGCACGATAAGGTCAGCATGTTCCTTAATGCTGTCGTTGACCATGCCGAGAGTCTTGTTGACAATGTTATCGAAACGTTCCTTGCTCCATTTGGCTCCCTGTGCAATGCTTGGTTGTACAAGGGCGATAGAGGGGTTGCCTTCGGCGTCTGCATCGTAGAACGGTTGGGCTTCGGTTTTAGACAAGACGATACTGCCTTGAATGAGTAACACGACAAAAATGGAAAGGGGGACGGCTAGAACAGGGATTGCTTTTTTGATGTCTTGAACTTTGCAAAGTGTTTGGGCTACGGCTTGGTTCGAGGCGACGACCAAAATCGTGTATCCGAAGATTCCGATGTAGGGGAGCATTTGCAACAGTTCCAGGCTGTTTCCGAAAACATAGCCCAAGTGACTCCACGGGAAGGCGAAATCGCCGTAGGTGCGGGTCATTTCAAGGCCGGCGTAAAAGACCGGGAAGAGAATCAACAAGATGGTGCGAATTTTTGCAGGAGCATCTTTTGCAAGCGTGTATACGAATCCGGCCAGAGTGTTGTAGGCGCTGAAGAAGGCGATAAGCAAAAAGAGCCCGAGGAGAATCAGTCCCGAAGGTGCGGTCTCCACGTGCATGACGTTGTAAATCCAGTAGTAATTGATGGAGTTGTAAAGCATGCCCGACCAGAAGGTGGCGAACATGGCTTGACCGCGGTTGAATCGGTTGAGGACGATGAACCACGGTACAAGCAGCAATAGCGCTGCGGGGCCCAAGGGCATGGGCGGGTAAGCGAGTGCGTACAAGCCCCAGGCGAAACAAGAAAGGAATAACGCGGTGCGAGATTCGCGGGTCTTGATATGCTTGTAATTCCAACGGGCAAAAAGGATAATCCAGAAAATGCCGATGGGACATGCGGTAAGAATGAGCTGGATCAGTCCGGCGTGCCCGATTTTATTCAGGTCGCCAATGTTGTAGTCGAGTGCGAGAAATATAAATGAAATGATTGCAAAGGCAAAAAGTGTACGCTTAAAGCTTTTGCGGATGTTCTTAAAAAATAAGAATGGGATTGTTACTGCCAAGGGGAGTACTTGCAAAATCTGCGTGTAAAGCCCCGGCTTGTCGGGCCGCAGCGAAAAGGCTACGGTCTCGGCAACAATGAGAATAGCTATATAGATCCAATAAACTTTCGGAAGTGCGTTAAAATGTGTCTTAATTTTATTCAGCATGACTGTTAACTTTCTTGCCTTTAATCTACAGCCCGCTCTTGTCTTGGGGATTGAATATCAGTACGAATTCACCTTTCGGCGGGTGGGCCTTGAAATGGGCTGTGATTTCGGAAGGGGTCCCAATCAAGTGCTCTTCGAACTTCTTGGTGAGCTCGCGCATCAGGGCAATCTTGATTTCTCCGAATACCTGGCCGATTTCTTCGACGAACTTGTCGATGTTATGCGGACTCGCGTAGAATATTTGGGTTGCTTCTTCGTCTTTCAGTTTTTCAAGCAGGTGAATGCGCTGCGCACTCTTTTTGGGTGAAAAGTACTGGAAGCAAAAATGGTCTGTGGGCATGCCGCTAGAAACCAGTGCGGTAATCATGGCGCAGGGGCCTGGAATGGCGCGCACATCGATCCCTTCACGAACGCATTCGCGTACTAGATTGAATGCGGGGTCTGCAACGCCGGGGGTACCTGCGTCGCTTACGAGAGCTATGTCGCCTTCGTTTTTCAGGAATTCCACGTACTTGGGGGTCACCTTCTCTTTATTGAAGTCATGGTAGGCTTCCATGGGCGTGTTAATGCCGTAGTTGTCAAAGAGTACGCGCGTGTGTCGCGTGTCTTCGGCAAGCACCAGCGGAACTTCCTTTAAGGTCCGCACGGCGCGGTAGGTGATGTCTTCCATGTTCCCGATGGGGGTCGCTACTATATAAAGAGTGTGCATAGCCGAAAAATAGAAATCTTGTGCTAAAAATCTTGAGCCAAATTCAGGTCGGTGTTGCGGACGAGGCGGGTTTCGAACTTGAGACGTTCCAAAAGCTTACGGTGCATTTCCTGCGAGGCGTCGTTGACCAAATCCGAACGCATGCGACCGTACCAGAATGCCTTGACATGTTCGCTTTCTTCAAATTCCACTTTAAAGGTCAGCGTGCCGTGGCAAAAGATTCTTGCTTCCATGCGGTAATGCCAAGTCTCGCTTACGGGGAGCATGGGCCAGAAAGGAATGAAGGCCGCGCCGATATTCCAGGAACTGCTTTCTCCATCGGGGGTGACGCTTGCGTCAATGTGTGCGACTCCGCGGCAACTTTCCATGGGGTAGCTTGAAGTGTCTACCGCAAAAGAATACGCTCTTTGCAGATTTGTGTCCAAAACGGATGTCGTTCCTGCGTAAGAAATCGTGATGGGCTCAAAAAACGGGATAGTTTTCGGATAATCTTGTAAGTCGTATTTGGTAAGGCTTGTGGAACATCCCGCAAAATGCATGCCGAAAAGGCCTGCGAATGCCATGAACATCAACGATTTTGACGTAAATAATTTCATTTCTATAAATATAATTATATTTCGTTTCGATGAATTCGACCGCCTATTTTATATCAGATGCGCACCTTGGGGTAAACCCGCCGGGTTCTGTCCCGAATCGCGAACAGGCTCTTGTCCGTTTTATTGAATCGATTCAGGGCAAGGCTTCGCATTTGGTAATTGTGGGCGATTTGTTCGAATTTTGGTACGAATACAATGATTACGTCTGCCGTAACCATATGGATTTGTTCTTTGCCATGCGCGAATTGGTAAAATCCGGCTGCGAAGTCCATTTATTGCAGGGCAATCACGATTTTGCTTATGGGGATTTCTTCCCGAAGTCTCTAGGCGTCCAGACTCATAAGGAGCTGGTGCTTGAAATTCAGGGAAAAAGGGTCTATTTCCGCCATGGCGATGGCGTTGCAAAATCCGACTTCGGTTACCGGTTGTTCCGTCGCGTTCTTGATTTCCCGCTGAATCGATTCCTTTTCCGCCAACTCCATCCGGATTGGGGGATGGCCCTTGCCCGATTTGTGGGCCGGAACAGCCGTAAGGTGGGCGAGTCCCGCGTTATCAAGATGGAAGAATACCTGAATTGGGCGAACCGAATGCTCAAAAAGACGGAATGCTCTTTCTGCATTCTGGGCCATCACCATATTTCGGGCATTTGGAATGTCGAAAACGGGACTGTGGCATCTGCCGGAGACTGGATGAAAAAACTCACCTACCTCCGGATGGAAGCAGGTGAGCTTGATATTCTGAATTTTGATGGTTAATCTTGGGTTCCGGCGTTATTTGCGCGGGTTTCCGTAGACTTCATCATTTTCTTGCTGGCATTTTCGCCCCAAATCCAGGCGACAATGTCAGTATTTGCGAACTTGTCCCACATATCGTCTAGCCAGCACCAATGATGGGTTTCGCCCTTTTCGTCGGTGAAAGTCCATTTTTCCGGGGTAGCGGAGAAGGTCATCTTGATCGGCTCCGGCTTGCTGAAGTTGCCGTATCCATCATTTACGGCTTCAGATTCTGCAGGTTCGATTTCGATGGTCCAGGACTTACCTTCGGTCCTTTTGTAGATTCCGACATTGTAGACTATAAGGATGGCGACGACGATGATTGCGCCCTTGTAATTCTTCTTGGTCAAGAAGAAAATCAAGAGGAGGACAAACAAAATCGCCAGTGCACCCAAATTATAGTGCGTCGTATAAAACAACTTGAGAATGTCGATCATAAGAGACTCCGACTAATTATTTCTTGGACTTTTCTGCTGCTTTCTGTTCGGCGACCAAAGAGGCTACGCTGAACGTAATGGTCTTGCCTTCGACCTTACATTCGGTACGGAAGCTCTGCTTGGGGAGTGCCAGACCGTGAGAAGAGAAGGTGCCCATGAAGGAGGCGTTGGCGTGGCTAGCAATAGTGCGCACGTTGATAAAGCCCTTGTCCTTGCTGAAGGAAAGCTTGAAGACCTTCTTGGCGCGATCGTAATCGGCAATCATGGTCTTGTTCACTTGGGTGTTCACAGCGTCTCTGGTGTGACGGTCGAAAATGATGGTGCCGCGAGAATCAATCGAAAGCATGGTCTTGTTTGCAATCGAGTTGCGGCAGGCAATCAGTTTCCACGGGCCCTTCTTCTTGGTAGAATTCTTGCTCGTGAAGATGTACTTGTTGCCTTCTTTTTCAAGTTCGTACGGACCGGTGACGATCTTTTCGCCGATGGCGTTCAGTGCGCCCTTGAAGTATAGGAACTTGGACTTTGTAGAATTGACACCAACAATGAAACGGAAAGACGTGGTCTTTGCTTCCTTGGTGGGTGTAATCGCTACGCGCTTACCCACAGGGTCGACTTCGATATCGGCATAGGGACCGATTTCAATGACTTCCCCTTTCTTGGAGTTTTCTTGCTTCGCCATCTTGTCAAGTTTCATTGTCTTGATGGCTTGGTCCGGAAAACGCAGAAAACCGCGAATATCCATTTTTACAATGATAGTATCCATAAACACCTCTTTTTGTTTATTTGTGGTTTTCAAGGTAAACTAATAATTTTCCTAAACAAAATCAATGCAGATAAGAAAAAAACATGAAAATCTGTTCCCAAAAAGTTTTTTTTGTGCGGAATTTCACACAACGTTTGTCAGTTTTTATCAAAATAAATTGCGTTTTTGTGACAAAATCAGCACTTTTTGCAAACTTTCTCCATTTCGGACAAAAAACCTCGAGCCTTCCAATTTGGAATATTCGGCCTTTGTTCTTTCTTCGAATTGTTTCTTATCGAAGAGTACAGTTATGTTATTTTGTGCGCTTTTTAGCTTGTCTATGGATACTTTAAAATTAGTGCGAATCAGGAATTTAGGATAAAGAAATCCGTACTTTTGATGAATGGCGTCGGCAATGTCGAAGATCGGATCAATTAAGATAATTTGTTCGGAATTAGCTTGCTGGTTGATTGCCGAGATTGCTCCCATGCCGCGTCCTACAAGGATTTGCGGGGCTTTGCCGTTGACTTGTGCTGCACATTCTGCGATTTGCTTGGCGTCGTTTTCGAACGTGTCTTCGCTGGGGGTTCCTTTGTTTTGGGCGGAGCCTCGGTAATTGAATGCGACAATGTTTGTTCCCGGGAGTGAGTCGACTTGCGCAAGGAACTGGGCCGCGTCTTCGTCGGCTTCGGGGAAGTAGAGCATGACGGGATCGTTTTCGTTACCCAGGGTAAAACCGTTCAGGGTCGTTCCATCTTCGAGAGTGCAGGTGAGGGGCTTGGCTTTGCCTTGGATTGCTTCGTTCGCTTCTTTATGATAGATTGCTCTCGGGAAAGCGTTCCTGCGTTCGGTGAGAGCAAGGTAGAAAACCATACTTATATATATAACGATTAAAATGCCTGCGATGCGTAAAAGCCTAAAGGCAAAGTTTTTTAGAAATCGGGCGATTTTTTGCAAAGTGCTGTTCATGGCGCCAAATTTAGAAAAATGAATCGGGTTCGCAAAGAAAAAGGACTTTCGCCTGTTTCCAGACGAAAGTCCAAAGGATGGGATTGGGTGTTCCTTGAATATATCTAAAAAAATTGGCAAGCGTATCACTTCTTTTTTCAAAAGTGTTCACGGATTGTTCTTTTTTGCAAGATTTACGGGAGTTTACAAAAGAATTTCAAAAAAAGGTGTTCCCAAAAATTCACAAAAAAAGTATATTTAGGCTGATGAACGTATACGCTTACTACAACTACCGAAAGTTCCTGCAGGACTATTATGACTACCGAAAGTCCGTGCAGCGATACTTTTCCTACCGGTCCTTTGCGAAGAAGGCGGGGTATTCCTCGTCGGGCTTTTATCTGGACTTGGTCCGCGGGCGCAAGTCGCTTACGCCCCAGATGTTGCCCAAGTTTATTGCGGCTCTTGGCCTGAACGAAAAGGAAGGACGTTACTTCACGCTGATGGTGGACTTTACGCATGCCACCACGCCGGCATCGAAGCAGGCTATCTTCGAACAGATGTCCGCTCTTCTTCCGAGCGCCATCAAGTCTTTGACCAAGAGTCAGCAGGAATACTATAGTAAGTGGTATTACGTGGCGGTCCGCGAGGCGTTGTCCGTCTTGAATGTGGGCCCGAAGAATATCCAGGAACTCGCTTTGTTCCTGAATCCCCGTATCACTCTTCCGCAGGCAAAGCAGGCTATCCAGTTGCTTTTGTCAATGCAGTTGATTGAACTGGACGAAAAAGGTTTTTATCGCTCGGTTAACAAGGCTATCTTTAGCGGCTCCGAAATCTCGTCGCTTTTTGTTCATCAGTTCCAGAAACAGATGATGGACCTCGGTAAAGATGCCTTGGATCATTACAGTACCGAACGCAGAAATGTATCTTGTATGACGATGAGCGTTTCTGCAGAAGGACTCGAACGTATTATTAGTAAGATTGACCTGTTCCGTAAGGAAGTGGTCGATATTATTCGTTCGGATGAAGGTGAAACCATGGTGTGCCAGATGAATATCCAGTTTTTCCCGCTGAGTAAGGAAAAGGTGGACCTGCCGCCAGAAACCGAGGAGGAAGAATGAGCAAGAAATTTTCGTTGTTGACTTGCCTGGCCTCGTTTGCGCTCGCCTTGATTGGTTGCAGTAACGATAAGGTTGCAGGTACGGTAACGGATACCGGCAATACGCTTGCTGAAACCCAGGTTTCGGGTGTTGTGCTTCGCGTTGACGGAACTCCTGCATCGGATGCCATGGTCCGTATGGCCCGCATGGCTGTTTACGATAGTGTTTTGCATGTTCCCGAACAGATTGAAGTCGTGACCGATTCCGATGGTGTATACTCTTTTGATTCCGCCTTGTCGGACACCTTCCAGCTGGCGGTAATCGATACATCTGCAGTCGAAGTGTTCTATTTGCCGCGCACGACTTTGAAGGCGAAGGCTTACGGCAGCATTCAGCTTGCCAAGGCTGCGGTCGTAACGAGCGTTCTTTACTTTGAAGAAGTGGAAGATTCTGCGGTTTCTGTGGGCGGTCACTTTATGACTTGCCTTTCGGGAACTCCGTTCTGCAACGACGTGTTCGCTGCGGACAGCTTCTCGATGCTGATTCCTGAAGGCGAATGGTCCATGGAGATTTTCCCGGGTGATTCCATGTTGGTTGCCCGTATGCAGTCTCTTGGCTTTGCAGATAGCCTTATCTACCGCACCTTGGATCTCGGCAAGATTAAGGCCGGCGATTCCGTAAGCTCTGGCCCGATTGTCTGGAGTACAACGTCGGATGCAGATTCCTTGATCAAGGAATCTGAAAAGGAAGCGAAGAATGTGGCTCGTCTTTCGGGTAAGGTGATGTGCAAGAACGGCAATCCCTGCGCCGATGTCGAAGTGATGCTGATTAAGGATATTTACGGTTTCAATTTTGTCGAAGGGGATTCGATGAAGTTCGAAGCCCAGACTACGACTGATAGTCTTGGTCGCTGGTGGTTGCCGCTTCCGGATTCTTTGCCGGGTGATTCCTTCCGCTTCGAATTCCGCAAGTTGCAGGATGACTTGGTGACTCAGGCCGGCGTATCCCGCTATTTGACCAAGAAGGATATCGAAAACCTGAAGGATACTTTGAAGGTGAAGGATGTTACTCTGTCCCGTCCGTCTACCTTGGTTAGCCGCGTGTCTTTGGTGGTGGATCGCGAAGATACCACCCAGTCGAACGATTGCACGGTGAACAGTGTGGTGGTGGGCATTAAGGGTACGTCTCATTTTGTGCGCGACGTGACTTGCAATGAACTTAGCCTTTCCGACTTGCCTTCGGGTTCTCAGCAGGTGGTTCTCTATTCGGGTATTCCGAAAGTGATTTCTACCTTGCGAGCATCGGATGTCTCGACGGATTATTTTGTGACTCTGACTGCCGTGTCGCTGCCTGAAGGTGGTACTCAGCAGGTCCAGGGTATGACTTACACCCCGCCCAATCAAAATATTTTCAAATAACCCCTTGCCGAAGTGAAATTCTTTTACTAACTTTGGGGGCGCATTGAGCTATGGTGTAATGGTAGCACAACAGATTCTGACTCTGTTTGTCTAGGTTCGAATCCTGGTAGCTCAACGATATAACTCTTTGCTCGTACCCCTGAGCAGAGAGTTTTTTATTTTTGGAATATGGAATTTTTCGACTACTACGAGAAACTTTTTGGCGACCGTTGGCCGGCGTTGCTTGAATCCTTGAAGGGAGAGGGCTGCGCGACTGAATTGCGTTTTGGTGAAGGACTTGAACCGTACTATTTGGATGAAGCCTCGGTCTTTGCGGCGAGTGCTCTCGGTGTGGAACCTGGCGATGACGTGCTTGACATGTGTGCAGCACCTGGCGGAAAGACGCTCGTGATTGCGTCGTTGCTCAAAGGCGAAGGTTCTTTACAAAGTAACGACCGTTCGCCGGATCGCCGTTTGCGCTTGCAGCATGTAATCGAAAATTCCTTGCCCGAAAGCTGGCGCTCCGTAATCAAGGTGACGGGTTACGACGGCATGAAGTTTGGACTCCATAAAAAAGAATGCTTTGACAAGGTTTTGCTGGATGCTCCCTGTTCTTCGGACAGGCATGTGCTGAATTCTCCGGCGCATTTGGAAGTGTGGTCTGCAAAACGCGTCAAGAGGCTTTCTGTAGAGCAAGGGGCTCTCCTTGCCTCGGCCGTAGATGCTCTTAAACCGGGTGGAACGGTGGTTTATGGCACTTGCGCGCTTTCGCCGATGGAAAATGACGATGTTGTCAGGAAAATCCTGAAAAAAAGGCCGTCCATGCGTTTCGAAGCTATCGAAAACTTGCTGCCGGGTGCCGACCGCACCGAATTTGGTGTCCATATTCTGCCCGACCGCTCTGAGGGGCGCGGCCCCATTTATTGCGCCAAGCTTGTGAAAGAAAAATAGCGGTCTTTAGAGACTTTTTCGCAAATTTTTATTTATCTTTACAATATGTTTAAGCGAATTGTCTTTTCGTCGTTTTTTGCGTTGGCTAGCGTTTTAGCTTTTGCCGACGATACTGCTCCTGGTAAGCAGGTTGATGCTTCACCTGCTACGCAGGTCGATGCTTCACCTGCTGCGCAGGTCGATTCTTCGTCTGTGCAGGCGGTTTCTTCATCCGCGATGTCGTCTTCGTCGCAGGTGGCGCCCGCATCTTCGGAATCCGAGGCCCCCAAATTTCGCGAGGTACCTGTGCGCTACTGGGTGAACGGGGATTCCTCTGAACTCGAAGCCATTTTTGTAAAGATTGAAAACGATACGGTCTACTTGAAAAAGCCGACTGAAGCGGAACTGCGCCATATTGAACAACTGGCCGACAAGAAGGCGATTGCCCTTCAAGAAAGCAATGGCCAGGAGGTTGAGCAGGCTGAAGACGAAAACGAAGAAGTCGATTTGAATGCGAAACCCGCCGAAATTATTATGACGGATGCCGTCAAGGATTCGATGGCTGCCCAGGCTGATACTGGCAAGGCTGAGGCTGCTCCGGTAGATGATGGCGCCGACGATGACCTCGCGACGGCAATGGCAAAAGAAGACAAGCGCGTAAAGATGGAAGAAATCGCGAAAATGGAACAGGAAATCCGTGAACGCGAAATCCAGGATAGTATTGCCGCTGCCAAGAAGAATCCTTACATCAAGATATTCAGGTACGAGTTAAAGCGTCTTTATAATATGGAAGACGACGTGATGATCGACCTTTCGCTTTCGAACTATGTTGTTCCCATTGTAAAAGTTGTCGAAGAAACGATCGAACTTTATCCGCCGGGAAATGCCAACTTGCTGGTGGTTTCGCAGCCTGAGGCTTGTTCCTTGTATGTCAACGGCATTCCGCTGAAGATTGTGGCTCCGGATACGATTAAGAATATCAAGCCGGGCAAGTATACAATCTCGGTGATGAAGGTCTTGAAAGACGTAGAATGGTGGGGTTCCGCCGTTGTGAAAATTAATGCCGATAGCGTGAACAAGGTGACGATTCCGGTACTTCGTCCTTCGACTCGCTTGACGCTTAATTCGAACCCGGAAGCAGCCGAAGTTTACGTGAACCAGGAACCGTCGCTGAACAGAATGCCTGACCACATGACCGACGTGGTGGTGGACGGCGTAAAGCCGCAGGTCAGGGCTACAATCCACTTTAGAAAGGTGGGCTACCGCGATACTACGGTGACGACGGAAATCAAGCCGTACATGCCGAACCTGGTATATGTGGACATGACGCCTGTGCTTGACGACCTTGAATTTATCGAAGAACAAAATGCATTCAATAAGGAACGTAGCCAGAGACGTATCGGCCGCGGACTTTTGTGGAGTTCCATTGTCCCCATTATTGCCGGTGGTGTAATGTGGTACTTGGCTGAACGCGATTGGAGCAAGGCTGCCGACAAGAAACATGCTTACGAGAATTTGTCTGCATTCGATAGCGACGACACTCGCCAGATGGTCAAGGATAACCATGAATTGAATGACAGTGGTGATGCCAAGTGCGGTGTTGCCATTGGACTTGGAGCCTTGGGCGTTGGCCTCTTGGCGGCAGGCATTGTCCTTGCGTTCTAGTTTAAAATAAATGGAGAAAATATGATTAAGAAAATCCTTTCGGTATGCTTGCTCTCGATTGCTTTTGCTTCGGCTCAGATTGCAGATGACCCTTATGCCTATACCTCTGGCGCCCAGGAACAGGAAACGCCGGTGATGAATATCAACCATACCGATAGTGACGAACCGGTGTTTGCGATCTCGATTCACCCGGTATCGATGTTCATTCTGTCTCTGATCGATATTCCGTCCATTTTCTTGACCATTGAAGGGAACCTGGCTAGCCATGTTTCCTTGATTACTAGACCCTATTTTGTCTGGGCGGAATTTTCGGATAGCGATGAAGATCTTGATATCTTCTTGTTCGGTATTTCGGAAGGCTTGCGCTTTTACTTGAACGAAGGACATCGCGGTCTGTATTTGTCAGGACATTTCAATTACGACCGTGTGAGCCTGGAATACACTTATGAAGGTAATTCTAGGGACAATATCGATGCCCATGCGAACGGTTTTGGCTTTGGCTTTTATATCGGTCATAAGTTCCGTTCTGGCCATTTTACGACATCGTTTGATGTCGGCTATGTCTATTCTCACTATTCGACCTCGGCAAAGGCTGAAGATGATGTCGATAGGGTTGCTACCGTGGGCTCGGGCTACGACATAAACTATACGTTCGGCTTCACGTTCTAACTCATTTTTCTATTTTTTTGAAAAAATTGGAGATTTGTATGCCAGCAATTCATTTGACTGCAGAGAATTTTGACTCAGCGATTTCCTCGGGCCAGTTGGTCTTTGTGGATTTCTGGGCCACCTGGTGCCGTCCGTGCATGATGATGGGTCCCGTCATCGATGAACTTGCCGACGAATACAATGGCCGTGCGGTCATTGCCAAGATGAACGTGGACGAACCCGGTGTGGGCGATATTTGCGCCCGCTTTGGTATCACGAATATTCCCAACATGAAGCTCTTCAAGAATGGAGTGGAAGTGGGCAATGTGGTGGGTGCCGTACCGAAGGCTACCGTTAAAGGCGTTATCGACCGCAATCTGTAATTCTCATGCTGACTAAACGATTGATTGTATGTCTTGATGTCCGCAACCGCAAGGTGACTAAGGGCGTCAAGTTTAAGGGTAATATCGATATCGGTGATCCGGTTGAGATGGGTGCGCAGTATAGCGCAGACGGTGTCGATGAATTAGTTTTTTACGATATTACTGCAAGTGCCGAAAATCGTCCGTGCGATATGGAGATGATTCGCCAGATTGCTCACCGCGTGTTTATTCCGTTTGCGGTGGGTGGCGGTATCCGTAATTTGGACGATATGCACGAAGCTCTTTTGGCTGGTGCAGAAAAGGTGAGCGTGAACAGCCTTGCCGTGTTGCACCCTGAAATTATTGCCGAAGGCGCGAAGGCTTTCGGTCGCCAGTGCGTGGTCTTGGGCATGGATGCCAAGTTCGTGGGCGTTTCGGACAAGTTCAAGAGCGGCTACGAAGTGTATATTCGTGGTGGGCGCCAGGCGATGGGCATCGATGCCGTGGAATGGGCCAAGAAGGCCGAAGACCTGGGTGTCGGTGAAATTTGCTTGAATGCAATCGATACCGATGGCGTTCGTAACGGCTATGAATTGAATATTACCGACCAGGTGGCACGTGCGGTGCAGGTGCCGGTGATTGCTAGCGGCGGTGCCGGAACTCCGGCCCACATTGTGGACTTGTTCCGCAAGACTTCTGCCGATGCAGCCCTGGTGGCTTCGATGGTTCACTTTGGCGATTACACTGTTCCCGGAATCAAGAAAGAAATGCTTGCTGCAGGAATCCCTGTGCGCAAGAAAATGAACGGCGAGGTGTAAGTTGAACACTTCTGTTGCGGTCAAGATTTTTGAAGCAGGCAAGAGTGCCGGTGCTGACTTTGTCGAAATTTTCGAAGAAGAAACTCGCAGTTCGATGCTCGGACTTAAATCGAGCCAGATTGAGTCTGCGACTGCAGGCACAGAATATGGTATCGGAATCCGTTTGATTTACGGAACCGAAGTACTCTACGGCTTTACGAGCGATGATTCTGAAGAAGCGCTTGTAAAACTTGTGAAGACGCTTGCTTTTGGCCGTATCGCTCAAATGAGCAAGGCTCCGATTGAATTCGCACCCGAAAAGCGCGTGGCTGATTACAATGTGGCTGCTTTCAAGGATCCGCGCGTTCTGGGCCAGGCGGTCAAGCAGGACTTCTTGTTCCGCGCAGACCAGGCTGCCCGTAAGATTTCGGATAAAGTAGTGCAAGTAGGCGCTTCGGTGACGGATTCTTGCTCCACGATTTCGCTCATGAATAGCGAAGGCTTGAACCTGTCTATGAACCGTGCACGCTTGCGCGTGAACGTGACTGTGACTGTGTCCGACGGAACCGAAAGATTGACGACGCACGAGGCTCCTGGCGCCTTGGGCGGTTATGAACTTTTAGCAAATTATTCGCCCGAGGCTTTGGCAACCGATGCGACGGAACGCTTGTTGCGCATGCTTTCGGCGGGTTATATTAAGGGCGGCCAGATGCCTGTGGTGATGGGCAATGGCTTTGGCGGCGTGATTTTCCACGAAGCCTGCGGACATCCGCTCGAAACGGAATCGGTCCGTCGCGGCGCAAGCCCGTTCTGCGGTAAACTTGGCGAAGCGATTGGCCAACCCTGCTTGACCGCTATTGATGACGGCACTATGGAAGGCGTGTGGGGGAGCCTGAAGTTCGATGACGAAGGTACTCCGACCCAGCGTACGACTTTGATTGAAAACGGTATTTTGAAGACTTACATGAGCGACCGCGTGGGAGCCCAGGAAGTCGGAATTGCCCGCACGGGATCGGCCCGTCGTGAAAGCTACAAGTACGCGCCCGTGAGCCGCATGCGCAATACCTTTATTGCTCCTGGCAAAGATACGCTCGATTCGATGATTGCAAGCGTTGACAACGGTCTTTATGCTGCACGCATGGCGGGCGGTTCGGTGAATCCGGCAACAGGCGAATTCAATTTTGCCGTTGACGAAGGCTATGTGATTCGTGGCGGCAAGATTTGCGAACCGGTGCGCGGCGCAACCTTGATTGGCAAGGGCCATGAAATCATGCCCCGCATTAGCATGGTGGGTACAGACTGGGAAGTGGCCGCAGGTGTCTGCGGTGCAAGTTCTGGACATGTGCCTGTGACTGTGGGGCAGCCTTCGATTAAAGTGGACCAGATTCTGGTCGGCGGCCGCTAGAATTTACCCCATCGTCTTTTAGGATTTGGACAGTGGTCTTCATGACCGTCTGGCCATATCCAGACTTCGTCTGTAAAAGGACATTTTGAGCATGAACCGCTCATGGGGCAGTCTTCGGTCGGATCTTCCAGGAACAGGGAACCTTCGTATTTGATTTTGTCCGAATGGAGAGAGCCTTCGAGAAGTTCGTGGCGAAGTGATTCAAGTTCTTGCTTGCTGAGTTTGAATCGCCTTTCGAGAATTGCCGATGTATCTGGAATGAATACAGCCGGATTCCATTTGATTCGCTGGACGCCGGCCGTTTCGGCCCAGGCGATAAGGTCCTTGTAATCGTTGAGATTTTCGCGGTGCAAAGTCACTTGCAAAGAAATGGTGGCGCTGGAATCGAGCCTGCGTTTGCGGCATTCGACAAGCTTCTCTACATTTTCGCGCCAGAGGTTGCGGAGGTATCCGCCCATTTCGTAAGCGAGCGTGCTGACCTTGATGTCGCTGCAGGCCTGAACCAGTTCGAACATGACCGACGGCGTGCCCCACTTGCCTGGGAATGTCCCGTTGGTAGTGAGATTCATCTTGACGCCTGTCATTTCGCAAAGGTGCAGCAGGTTTTCGAATTTTGAATAAAGTAGAGGTTCCCCCATGGTGGAGGGAATGACTTCTTTTAGCAAGGAATTGCCGTTTTCGTCTCGACTGGCGGCGTACTTTTCGATAGCTGCCTTGGCGGTTTCAAAAGGCATTTCGCCAGAATAAGAGACGATGCCGCGCTGCCTTAAAAAACACAGCGCACAGCGCAAATTGCATTTGTCGGGGTTGGTGAGTAGAGTAATACGACGCATGATCTAATTTAGAACTGAACGAATCTAAATTCGATCTAGGCCCTATGCTCCCTTAAATACTTGATGGCGGCAAGTCCTGCCTTGGCGCCTTCGCCCACGGCAACGGCAACTTGCAGGGTTCCTCCGGTGCAGTCGCCAGCAGCGAAGAGCCCGGGGAGTGTCGTCTGGAAATCATTGTCGAGAACGAGTGTGGGACCGTCAAAGCCGGCGCCAGCCTTCTTGGCAAGGTCGGTGGCGCTTGCGCTTCCGAGGGCTACAAAGAGTCCGTCGAATTCTTCTTCGGTGCCGTCTTCGTAATGCACGCCCTTGAACTGGCCTTCGCCAACCAAAGATTGCAGGTGGCGAGATTCAATGTGCACGTTGGGCGGGAATGAAGCTGTCAGGGGGGCGCCATTGGTAAGGAGCGTGATGCTTGCGACGACTTGTGCAAGTTCCTGGACTTCGTGAAGGGCGTATTCGCCTGTACCGAGGACTGCCACCTTTTTCTGGCGGTAGAAGAAGGCGTCGCAAACGGCGCAATAGCTTACACCGTGACCTTCAAGTTCTGCCATGCCGGGCACCGGGTGCTTATTGCGGGCAGCACCTGTAGCCATGATGCAAACTTTTCCGTGGTATTCGCCTACAAGGCCCTTTGCCGAGAAACCTTGACCGTCAAACATGAGGTCGGTGATTTCGTCGTCGATGATTTTGGCACCAAGGGCCATGGCCTGCTTGTGGCCCACTTCTAGAAGTTCTTCGCCGCTAAGGGGCTTTTCAAGTCCATAGTAGTTCTGGATCATGTGGGCTTTTGCCAAGCCACCGCCGTCTTTGCCAATCAATTGGACGGAAAGACCGGCTCTCAAACCATAGAGCGCGGCTGAAATACCTGCGGGGCCGTAGCCTAAAATCAGCATATCTGTCATAAATGACTCCATATCTCTTCAATTCCTATGTTCCTAAAATACAAATTATTTATCTTATGGAATAGGTAGTTTGTGGAAAAAAAACTTAAAGGGAAATGATGGAACGATTGACTCCGCGTGATATGTTTGTTGAAGCCGGCTACGGTCCGAACTTTGCAAACCAGCTTATACAAAATGCCTATAGCAAGTTATTCGAAGGTGACCCGATTGATGAACGAGTCTGCTTTGACGCCTCCGACGACATGAGCTATATCATCGATATCGGTCACGACGACATTCGCTCCGAAGGCATGAGCTACGGCATGTACATTACGGCGCTTACGGGCCATGAACGTCAGTTTGACAAGCTTTGGAATTTTGCCAAGCGTTACCTGAGAAACGATGACGGCCCGCATGTGGGCTATTTTGGCTGGCAGGTATCTACTACCGACTTTAGCAAGATGGACCCCGGTGCTGCACCCGATGGCGAAGAATACTTTGCCATGGCTCTTTTGATTGCTGCTGACAAGTTTAATCGTCCTGACCTCAAGGACGAAGCGGTGGGCCTGATTAACTGGATGCGCAATAAGCCGAATAACGGAATTGTGGGCCCGATTATTGACCCGGAACGCAACTTGGTGAAGTTCTCGCCGGTGCTGGGTAACGATTTTACCGACCCGAGCTACAACACCATTGCTTTCTACCGTGCCTTTGCCGAAGCGACTGGCGACGAGACTTGGCTCACGATTGCAAACAACAGCCTTGAATACATCCAGAAGGCTGCTCACCCGGTGACGGGCCTTTGCAGTGAATATTCCGAATACGATGGTACTCCGAAGGCTACCCCCTGGTACCCCGAAAGCGATTGCTTTAGCGGTGATGCTTGGCGCGTGGCGATGAATTTGAGCTTGGACTATGCGCTGTTCCGCGGGCACGAGTGCGAAAAGCAAATTTGCGAAAAGATCCTCAACTTCTTTAACGGCAAACGCCCCTACTTGGCAGACTACGCCATTGATGGCAGCGACTTCCCGCGCC
This sequence comes from uncultured Fibrobacter sp., assembly GCF_900316465.1. Classification (NCBI taxonomy): domain Bacteria; kingdom Pseudomonadati; phylum Fibrobacterota; class Fibrobacteria; order Fibrobacterales; family Fibrobacteraceae; genus Fibrobacter; species uncultured Fibrobacter sp. The sequence continues at coordinate 18,504 of NZ_ONDD01000041.1, forward strand.
CCGGTCGTAATGCCACGCCGGGTGTGATTGCGATGAATGCGGCCGCCACCCAGGTGCTGCCGACGGATGATCCGCGCATCAAGCCGTTCGTGAAGGACTTGGCCGCACTTTCGGTGCCTTACCGTTTCTGGCGCTATTACGATGGAATGCTTTATATGCTGGGCCTTTTGGCTACAGCGGGAAAGATCCGTATTTAAAAACGGCGTGTGTGGGTTATAGATAAAGGAATACAAGATGAACAAATTAAATTACATGGTGCGTCCGGTGGTTCTTGCTGGCGTATTCGCTTCTGCCATGATTTTTAGCGCGTGCGAAGATGTGCGCGTTGAAAATTACCCCAGTGGAAAAATCCGTATCGAGACGACCTATGTCAAGGACAAGAAGGAAGGCCCCGAAAAGGAATACTACGAAAACGGTAACGTGAAGCGTGAAGCCAATTATGTGAATGACCGCCGCGAAGGAGTTGTCAAGGAATATTACGA
>NZ_ONDD01000042.1 GCF_900316465.1 uncultured Fibrobacter sp.
CGGTGCTGATTGTAGATAACTATGTAGATGTCAAGACGCTGAATTTGCTCCGGAACGTGCGCAAGGGCGTCTCTATACTGATTGCGAGTGACCGGTACACCCGCCTGACAGACGACATGCTCAACGATTATCGGGCAGCGATGCCGGGCGTTTCGATTGACAAGGTTTCTGCTGCGCACAAGTTCCACGACCGCTACATTCTCGTGGATTTCAAGACCAAGAGCGAAAAGTTGTACCATTGCGGGGCGTCTTCCAAAGATGCCGGCAACAAGATTACAACCATCGTGCAACTGGACGACGTTGATGCATACCGGAACATGTTTGAGGAAGTGTCGGAGCAACCAAGAAGGTAAAATGGCTCATCAAATTTGACGGACACTGTCTATCAAATTGGGGCAACAGTGTTGCCCAAAATTTCTAGTTACAAATGAAGGTCGCAAATTGCGGCCTCCAATGCGGACATCGTTCTATTTTGATGTGCGGCAGCGGTTGGGCGATAGGTTGGATAAAAGGTTGGGTGACTGTAAAATTTTCTTGCTCCCCTAGCCAAGATTCTGAATATTAGGTACATTAATGCCCGACGTGTTTCTCCGTCTAATGGAGAAATGCGTCTTTTTTTTATTCCGGGATTTCGGAGTAAAGGGGACGCCTCTAACATCAACTAGCCGCGAACGCGGCTACATGGAGGCTGCATGGCTAAAAAGAAAGACTCAAAAAACGGGTCGATGTTTGTGTTTCGTGATGGAATGGTGGCGGATAGCAGTTATGTTGAATGGTTGTCGGACATAAAACAGCGTTTTCGTCAGAGCCAAACAAAAGCATCAATTCGCGTGAACACAGAAATGCTGGAATTTTACTGGGGGATAGGTCGCGATTTAGTAGCGTTACGTGCTGAAGAACGTTGGGGAACTGGAGTTGTAAAACAGTTTGCGCTTGACATGCGTCGATCATTTCCAAACGAAACGGGCTTTTCTTTCACGAATGTGAAGTATATGAAGCAATGGTATTTGTTCTATTTTGATCGAATAAAAAAAGGCCAACGGGCCGTTGGCCAATTGGAGATGCCCAAGATCTTTGGTAAGGTTCCCTGGGGACAGCATATAGATATTGTTTCTCGATGTCAATTAATAGACGAAGCGATGTTTTATGTAAATAATGTAGTGAATAATGGATGGTCTCGTCCCGCATTAAACGCATACATTGACGCCAATCTATTTCAAGCAAAGGGAACTGCGGTCACTAATTTCGACAAGACCTTGCCTTCTTCTCAGGAAAAAATTGCAAAGGAAATTTTGAAGGACCCCTATCATTTTGAATTCTTAAAGATGCAGGAAAAATACGAAGAAGGTGATCTTGAAGATGCTCTTATTGCCAATGTAACGCAGTTTTTGTTGGAATTGGGGAAGGGATTTTCGTATGTCGGGCGTCAAATGGAATTTCGAATGCCAGGTGGTCAGGCGTTTTTCCCGGACTTGATTTTTTATTTTATTCCGCAGCATAGATATGTCATTATTGACCTTAAGGTTGTTAAGTACACACCGGAGTTTGCTGGCAAACTCAATTTTTATGTAACAGCAGCAGATGAACTACTTCGTGGTGAAGGAGATAATCCTTCCGTGGGTCTGATTATTTGCAAATCAACAGATAAGACGGTTGTAGAGTGGTCGCTCAAGGATATTAACAAACCGTTAGGTGTGGCAACATACAAGTTGAGGGAGGTTGTTGATCGTACTATGGCAGAAATGAAAATGAAGAAAAAAAGGAAGGTGACTTGAAATCACAAATTTGGCTTCAAGTTGGATGGCCGGAATACCTTCATGGAATTGCGCAGGCAGGCTCAGCACAATATGCAACAACCCACTCCCATTGATAAAAAATCAACAAAAAGTGTCTTTTGGGGTGGTTTTTAGCCTGTTTTTGGGGCTAATTTTATTGTGGTTGGAAATTTTTAGGAGTTCTTATGAGAACGCTGGGCTTAGTGTTTGGTACTTTGGCGTGTGCGGCGACGGTGTTTGCACCTGTGGCTTTCGCTGCCGAAAATCCCCTAAAACTGTGGTACAATAGCGATGCGGGTACCTCGTTTACCGATGCTTTGCCCATTGGCAACGGCTACATGGGCGGCATTGTCTACGGTGGCGTTGCAAAAGACATTATCGGCCTGAATGAAAGTACCGTTTGGTCGGGTGGCCCTGGCGATAACAACAAGCAGGGCGCTGCAAGCCACTTGAAAGATGCCCGCGATGCCATGTTCCGTGGCGACTACCGCACGGCAGAATCCATTGTATCTAATTATATGATTGGTCCGGGCCCGGCAAGTTTCCAGCCGGTGGGCGATTTGGTGATTACCACGTCGCATTCGGGCGCTACCAATTACCGCCGCGAACTCGACCTGAAAACAGCTATCGCCAAGACCACGTATACGGCCGGTGGCGTCAACTACACCCGCGAATATTTTGCAAGCTACCCGGACCATGTGATCGTGGTGCGCCTCACGGCCGACAAGAGCGGCTCGGTGAGCTTTGGCGCCACCATGACGACTCCGCACCGTAGCAACAGCATGTCCAGCAGCGGCAACACGCTCGTTTACGACGTGACGGTGAATTCCATCAAGTTCCAGAATCGCCTGAACGTGGTGGCCGACGGCGGCACGGTTTCGGTCGCGAACGGCAAAATCAACGTGCAGGGCGCAAACTCTGCGATGCTGGTGCTCACTACCGCTACGAACTTCAAGTCTTATAACGATGTCTCGGGCAATCCGGGCGCAATCGCAACCGAGATTATGTCCAAGGTCGCAAAAAAATCTTACGAAGACTTGCTTGCCGCGCACCTCAAGGATTACCAGACGATTTTCAATCGAGTCTCTTTGAACTTGGGCGAACCCGACAAGAGCGCAGGCGACATTACCAGCACCCGCGTCAAGAATTTCAATTCTACCAATGACCCCTCGCTTGTTGAATTGCACTATCAATTCGGGCGTTACTTGCTGATTTCTAGCTCGCGTAAGGGTGGCCAGCCGGCCAACTTGCAGGGCATTTGGAACAAGGACACGAACCCGGTTTGGGGCAGCAAGTACACCACCAACATTAACCTCGAAATGAACTACTGGCCGGTCGAAACAGCGAACCTGGGTGAATGCGTGTGGCCGCTCATCGATAAAATCAAGAGCATGGTACCGCAGGGCGAAAAGACGGCCAAGGTGCACTGGGGCGTAGACGAAGGCTGGGTGGAACACCACAATACCGACCTCTGGAACCGTACCGCTCCGATCGATGGCGCGTGGGGCTTGTGGCCGACGGGTGCCGGCTGGCTAAGCACGCATTTGTGGGAACATTACCTGTTCAACCCGACCGACAAGGCCTACTTGCAAGACGTTTATTCGACCATGAAGGGGGCGGCGCTCTTCTTTGTGAATAGCCTTATCGAAGAGCCCGAAACCGGCAACAAGTACTTGGTCACGGCGCCGAGCGATTCGCCGGAAAACGATCACGGCGGTTACAATGTGTGCTTTGGCCCGACCATGGATAACCAGATTATTCGCGACGTGCTGAATTACACCATCGAGGCTTCCAAGATTCTGGGCGTCGATGAAGATGTTCGTGCCAAGATGGAAGCGGTGGTAAAGCGGCTCCCGCCTACAAAGACGGGCAAGTACGGCCAGATTACGGAATGGCTGCAGGATTGGGATGACCCGAACAACAAGAACCGCCATATTTCGCACTTGTACGGCCTTTTCCCGAGCGCACAGATTACGCCCGAAGAGACCCCTGACCTGATCAAGGGCGCGGGCGTTACGCTCAAGCAGCGCGGTGACGATGCGACCGGCTGGTCGCTCGCTTGGAAGATCAATTTCTGGGCGCGCATGCACGACGGCGATCACGCTTACACGATGATTCGCATGCTGCTTACGCCGAACAAGACTTATAATAATTTGTTCGATTCCCACCCGCCGTTCCAGATTGACGGTAACTTCGGTGCGGTCTCGGGCGTGAACGAAATGCTCATGCAGAGCCACAACGGCCGAATCAACTTGTTGCCGGCACTCCCTTCTCAGTGGAAGGACGGTAGCATCAAGGGTATTCGCGCCCGCGGCGGTTTCGAAATCGATTCCATGGCCTGGAAGGGTGGCAAGCTCACTTATGTGGCCATCAAGTCCGATGTGGGCCAGACGCTGAACCTGGTGAATGGCTCTAACAAGTTTACGACCACCACGGTTCCGGGCAAGGTTTATGAATTCGATGGCAACCTCAAGCTCACGAATCAGCCGTTCGAACCGGTGGTCATTCCGGGCAAGATCCAGGCCGAAAGCTACATCGCCATGGACGGCGTGCAAATCGAGCCCGATACCGATGGCGAGCCGAATCTCGGCTGGATTAACGATGGCGATTACAGCGAATACCTGGTGAAGGTTCCGGCTGCAGGCGCTTACAAGCTCACCGCCCGCGTAGCCTCTGGTGCCGAAGAAAAGTCGACCATTACGGTGTCCGATTCTACGGGCAAGGCGCTTGCGACGCTTACGGTGGACCCCGCAAAGACTGAAGGTTGGAATGACTGGTATGAAACTTCGACCGCGATCGATTTGCCCAAGGGCGAACAGAAGCTCAAGTTCACTTATAACGGAAGCGACACGTACCTGATGAATGTGGACTGGTTCAGTTTCGATAGCGATCCGACGGCCATTCCGACGGCGGTGCGTGTGGCGAGCGCACTCTCGGTTCGCCAAGTGTCGATGGCCCGCGCCTCGGTGGCCCTGATGGTGAATGCCGATGGCGATTTTGAAGCCCGCCTGTATACGGCGAACGGCAATCTGGTGGCAAAACGGCAGGGTAGCGGCAATTCCTTGGTGGAATTCGGCAAGAATGGCCGCCTGCTGCAGGGGACTTACATTGCGGTTGTCAAGAGCGGTAACCTGCAAAAAACGCTCAAAATCAAGGCATATTGATAACTTGTCCACGCGAAATGCCTTTTCGCGTGGAATTTTGGCCTTTTTTGGGGTTAATTTTAGAGGGGTGAGTAAAGAAAATCGCTCCTGTGGGGGCGTAAAGGGATGAATTATGATGTTTGTGAAGAACATTAAGGCGGCTGTCGCCTTGGTTGGTTTCGGGCTTTGCACGCAGGCCATGGCCGAAAATCCGCTTATCCAGACCTATTATTCTCCGGACCCGGCGCCTGTCGTGTTCGGCGATACGCTTTGCACCTATTCCGGCAACGACGAGGGCGGTAGCTTTTTTACGATGCACGGCTGGCGCGTATCGTGCACCACGGATATGGTGAACTGGACCGACATGAACACCCTCATTCTGGAAGCGGGTGACTTCAACGGTTCTGCCAAGAAAAACGGCGACTGGGCTTCTCAATGCATTCGCCGCAATGACAAGTACTATTATTACGTGACGGTGGAATCCACCCGCGGCGGCCGCGCCATTAACGTGGGTGTGTCCGACAAGAAGGAAGGCCCCTTCAAGGATGCCCTGAACGGCAAGCACCTGGCGGGCCCCAACTGGGACTACATCGACCCCACCGTATTTATTGACGACGATGGCCAGGCATGGCTCTACTGGGGTAACCCGAAGCTCTATTATTGCCCCCTCAAGGAGAACATGATTGAATGCGCAAGCGAAATCAAGGTCTCCGACATGAGCACCTTTAACGGCAAGTATACCGAAGGCCCGTGGATCCACAAGCGCGGAAAAAAATATTACATGATTTACGCCGCCGGTGGCATTCCCGAATCCATTGACTATTCCTGGAGTGATTCCCCGACGGGTCCCTGGACCTACAAGGGCGTCATTATGCCGAAAAGCGAACCGGGTGCCGCGTTCACCGTTCACTCCGGCATTGTCGACTTTAAGGGCCGCAGCTTCTTCTTCTATCACAACCAGAAGAACGTGAAAGGTGGCGGCTACAGCCGTTCTACCGCAATTGAAGAATTCACCTGGAATGCCGACGGTACCATTCCCACTATCCGCGCTACCAACAATGGCGTCGTAAAGCCCATCAAGAACCTTGACCCGTTCGTGCGCGTGGAAGCCGAAACCAAGTCTTGGGTTGGCGGCATGACTGTCAATACGTCGGGCGGCTACACCATCATCGAACATGTGAAGGCTCAAAACGGTGCGGTTTACCTGACCAATATGGGTAACAGCTTCTATACCAAGGTACGCTCTGTTGACATGGGCGACGGTGCCGACCGCATTATCGTTTGCACTAGGGGCAACGGCGGTAAGCTTGAACTCCATGCCGGTTCCGAAAACGGTGCGCTCCTTGCTACAATGAATATTCCGTCTAGTTCTGCCTGGCAAGAAAATTCGTTCGACTTGACTGATGCCGCAGGCGTCGATGACTTGTTCTTCGTGGTAAAGCAGGGCGGGTTCGATTTTGACTACTGGTACATGGAAAGCGAAAAGACCGCTGTGCCGCAGACTCCTTACAAGGAAGTGGCTGCAAAGATTCCGGGCAAGATCGAAGCCGAAAATTACGACGTGGGCGGCCACAATAAGGCCTTCTACGACAATGACCGCGAAAACCAGGGCAAGGCCTACCGCGAAGACGAAGTCGACGTCGTAGACATTAGCGATTCCAAGTGCGGCGACGCCGCCTGTGCGGGCTATGCTATCGGTTACACGAACGACGGCGAATGGGTAGAGTACACCATCAACGTTACGGCCGACGCCAAGTACGACATTACCGCGAACGTGGCGACCGCCTTCGAAACATCTGCAATGCAGCTGTTCATTGACGACAAGGAAATCACCGAATCGGTGGTGTTCCCGAAGGTTGACAGCGTATGGACTACGTACAAAGTAATAGACGTGGGTTCCGTGGAACTCAAGAAGGGCGAACATGTGCTCAAGCTCCTGATTACCGGCGGTTACTTGAATGTAGACTGGCTCCAGTTCACCGATCCGAACAAGACGTCGATTGCAAAAACGGTGCGTCTCGATGCCCAGAAGGTTTCTCTCTACAACGTGTTCGGTGCTACCGGCAAGTTCCTCGGCCGTGTTGAAAATACAGGCGCGAACATGGCCGCAACCCTTAAAAATGCTGGGTTTGCAAACGGCATGTACATTTTGCGCTCTGTCGGTCTGAACAAGACCCTCCGCGTACAAGTCCGCTAGCACCCCATTGATAAAATGTCAACAGAAATTGTGTAAACAGCGTGTAAATACCCCTTAAAAAGGGGTATTTTTCTTATTGGTGTGGATTTTAAAGTGAGGTTTCTTATGAAAAACTTCTTGGTTTCGTCTGCTGTAACGTGTGCAGCCCTTTGCGCAGCGTTGGCATCCACTGCAAATGCTCAACCCAACGATGAATGGAACGGCAAACCGCGTGTGTTTGCGGTGAATGCGCTTACGCCGCACGTCACGTCTATGCCGTACTCTACGGTCGAAGAGGCCGTGAAGGGTGACCGCCACGCTTCTGAGTGGTACCAGACACTTTCGGGTAAGTGGAAATTTTTCCATGTTGAAAAGCCCGCCCAGCGCAATAACGATTTCTACAAAGACAACTACGATGTGTCCGGCTGGAACGAAATTCCGGTGCCGTCGTCTTGGCAGCTGTTTGGCTACGACCACCCGATTTACACCAACGTGGTTTACCCGTGGGCGCAGACCCATAACGTGTCTGCACCTGCAGCCCCTACCAACTTTAACCCGGTGGGCCATTACCGCCGTAACTTCACCATTCCCGAAAAGTGGAGCGGCAAACGCATTCGCCTGCACTTTGAAGGTGTTGAATCCGCCTACTACGTTTGGGTGAACGGCAACTACGTAGGCTACGCCGAAGACACCTTTACGGACCATGAATTCGATATCAACAAGTACTTGCGCAAAGGCGAAAACAACGTCTCTGTTCAGGTGTTCCGCTGGTGCGATGGTTCTTGGCTCGAAGACCAGGACTTCATTCGTCTCGCCGGTATTTTCCGCGATGTGTACCTGTATGCAGTCCCTGAAGTGCATATTCAGGATTTCCAGATCGATGCGACGCTCACGAACAACTATACCGATGGCTTGCTGAAGACGACAGCCTGGATTTACAATTCTACGGGCTCGGCTTCCAGCGAATTCACTGTGGAACTTTCTCTGTACAACGACAAGGGTACCGAAGTGATTTCCCCGTCGGCACAGAAGGTTTCTGGCATTGGTTCGAAGGGCGAAAAGAGCGTACACTTTGAATTGCCGATTACAAAACCGGATCGCTGGTCTGCCGAAACGCCGAACCTTTATACGGCGGTGCTTGCCATTAAAGATGCTAGCGGCAAGGTGATTCAGGTCGAAAGCAACAAGATCGGTTTCCGCAAGATCGAAATCAAGAAGGATAACGGTGCTCCGCGCCTGTACGTGAACGGTATGCCGGTGAAATTCCATGGTGTTGACCGCCATGAACTCGACCCGGATAACGGCCGCGCGGTTACATACGATCGCATGGAAAAAGACGTGATTCTCATGAAGCGCTTTAACATTAACGCGCTGCGTATGTCGCACTATCCGAATAACCCCTACATGTACGATCTTTGCGACAAGTACGGCATTTACGTGATTGACGAAGCAAACGTCGAAAGCCATGGTGCAAACAACAGCTTGCCCAAGAATAGCGACGACTGGCGTGCCCCCGCTGTGGACCGTATGAATTCCATGGTGCAGCGAGACAAGAACCACCCCTGCATTATCTTGTGGTCTTTGGGTAACGAAGCCGGTAATGGTAACGTGTTCGCCTCGGAACGCGAACGCGCCCACCAGATTGACTCCACCCGCTTTGTGCATTACGAAGGCGACTGGAATAACGCCGATGTGAACAGCTGGATGTACTATGGCCCCGACGCCGTGCGTAACTATAAGGACGCCAACAAGCCGATTATGCTTTGCGAATACGAACACGCCATGGGTAACTCCGTTGGCGACCTGCAAGAATATATGGATGCCTTCTACGGCAACCCGCGCAGCTTCGGTGGCTTTATTTGGGACTTCATTGACCAGGGCCTGCGCCATAAGGGTACGCCGTACTTTGAATTCGGCGGCATGTGGGGCGACTGGCAGAACGACGACAACTTCTGCGCGAACGGCCTCGTGTTCCCCGACAGATCGATTCAGCCCGAAATGTGGGAAGTCAAGTATCAGTACGCTCAGGTCCGCGTCAAGAACGTTGACGCCGCTAAGGGCAAGATTCAGATCGAAAGCCGCTACCTCTACAAGAACCTGGGAGATTTCCTCGATGGCTACTGGTCTATCAAGGAAAACGGCAAGGTCATCAAGGAGGGCAAACTGAGCGGTTCGCAGATGAACGTTGGCCCGAACGAAAAGAAGGAAATCACGATTGACATGCCGAAAATCGAAACCACAGTTGGTGCCGAGTACTTCTTGGATCTCGATTTCCGCCTCAAGAACGATGAACTCTGGGCTAAGGCCGGCTATAGCATTGCCCACGAACAGTTCGGCATTGATTTGGGCCAGCTTTGGTCTACTGAAATCGATATCAGCACCTTGCCGACTTACAAGGTGAACAAGGCGAACGGCCTTGAAATCGAGGGCAAAGATTTCAAGATCCGCTTCGACGAAAAGAACGGCACGCTTGCAAGCTATGTTCTCGGTAACGATACCATTATCAAGAACGGCGGTATTCCGAACTTCTGGCGTGCCCCGATTGACAACGACAAGGGCTTCAATATGGAAAGGGGTCATGGCGAATGGCGTAAGGCAAGCCTGAAGCGCAACGTGACCTCCGAAGTCAAGGAAGTTTCTCAGCAAGAAACCCAGGTGACCTTCAACTTCACGTTCCCCGACGTGGGCAGCACCAAGATGAAGATGACTTACTACGTGTACGGTAGCGGCGATATCGTGGTCAGCTACACGCTTAACCCCGATGGTTCCAAGAGCTACTTGCCGAACGTGGGTACAATCTTTACCGTGCCGGGCGGCTACGAAAAGGTCCGCTGGTTTGGTCGCGGCCCCGATGAAAACTACATGGGCCGTAACCGCGGAAGCTTCATGGGTCTCTATTCTACGCTCGCCGATTCTATGACAATCAAGTACATGGAAATTGGCGAAACCGGCCAGCGCACCGACGTCAAGTGGGCAACGCTCACCAACAACGACGGCAAGGGCTTAATGATTGTGGGTAACCCGCGCATGGAATTCAGCGCCCAGCATTACACTCCGGAACAGCTTTCCAACGTAAAGCTCCCGTGGGAACTCAAGCGCGACAAGGATATTACGCTCCGCGTAGACTTGCACCAGATGGGCGTTGGCGGTATCAATTCCTGGGGTGCCCAGCCGCTCGATGCGTACCTGCTCAAGGCGAACCGCGAATACTCCCATACCTTCCGCCTGGCTCCGATCCGCCAAAAGTTGAACGACCCGACCGAATACTCGCTGCTCGGATTCCGCAACTTCGGCTGGAACAAGGAAATCGCCCCGGCTAAGTACGGCGAACCTGAAATCAAGCAGATTTACGAAAACCAGCCGGACAAGGATATTACCGAAGATGCCAATGAGGAAACCGAAGGTCGGACCCCGATTCTGCCGAGTGGCGTAAAAATGGCAAATAATGCCGTTCGCGACTATAGCGTGTTTGACATGCAGGGCAGAATTGTTGCTAAATTTAGCACAGTTGGTATCGAAGATTTGCAGGCCAAGACAACGGCCGCGGTCAAGCGCTCGGGTACTTACTTGGTCAAGTCCAAGACCGGTACGGCTTACCGCATTAACGTGCGCTAACGCACAAACGAACCTCCACACCCCATGCAATGAACGCCCCGGTTTCGGCCGGGGCGTTTTACGGGCGGGTTTTGCTATTGAAATTTTTGCAAAAGTGTTTTTGTGAGGGAGTTCGCAATTTGGGCTTTTTTTGGATATCTTTAGAATGATGCAATGTGCATCTTGCATAAGGGATGGTATTTTATGAGGTTTCACAAGTTAGCTCCTCTGTTTTTCTTGCCGGCGAGCGTTTTTGCCGCGGTAAATTTGAATGTAAGCTTGGGCGATAGTATCAAGCCGGTGACTCATGTGGCGACGGGTTCGCTTTATGGTCTTACCGAGACGCTTCCGACCGATATCCAAAAGGATGTCGCCCCGCTCAAGCCGAACGTATTCCTTTCTCCGGCGCGCAGCGGTAACGGTCGCCAGCAGGGCATTGGTGGTGCCTTCTTGGTAGCTCCCCGTGTCGAAAGCATCGGTGCCAAGATCCAGATTCGCTTGGCCGACGTTTTGCCCGGTTGGCCCTACAAGTTCCAGAACATGGATCACTGGAAAAACGAAGTCAAGTCGGTCATCAACGACAAACTCAAATCGAACAACAAGAACTTTGACGGTTACGAAATCTGGAACGAACCGAACGACACCTGGAAATCGAGCATCGACTTCAATTCGGGTCTCTGGAAACAGACTTACGATTTAATCCGCCAGATGGATCCGGGTGCAAAGATTATCGGGCCTTCTTATTCTTTCTATCACGCTTCCAAGATGGAAGAATTCGTGAAGTACTGCTCGCAGAACAACTGCATGCCCGACGTGGTCAGTTGGCACCAGTGGGGTAGCGGCGGCTTTGTGGGCTCTGTCGAAACCTACCGCAATCTTGAAAAGAAGTACAACGTCAAGCCGCGCCCGCTCAGCATTAACGAATATTCTTCGACAGAACATAGCGAAGAAGGTTGCCCGGGCCTGTCTGTTCCCTTTATCGCCAAGTTCGAACGCCACGGTGTCGAAAGCGCCATGATTTCTTGGTGGTTCGTACCGCTTCCGGGTCGCTTGGGAAGCCTTCTCACCTCGAACAATGAACGCGGTGGCGGCTGGTGGCTCTATAAGTGGTATGGCGACATGAGCGGCTACATGGCAAAGGTTGTACCCCCCAACGACAAGAGCGATGGTGTTGATGGTTTTGCCGCCCTCGACAAGAAGAAAGGCTTTGCAAGCATCGTGCTCGGCGGAAACACCAAGGGCGATATCAATGTGAACATTTCGGGCATTCCTTCTGCATTCGGCAACAAGGTGAATGTGACCGTGGAATACGTGGTTTGGGAAAACAAGGACAAGGCCGTACCCTCGACGAATCTGGTGTCCGACAAGGAATACGACGTGAGCGACGGCAAGATTACGGTGCCGGTGAATATCACGAATACCAAGTACGGCTACCGCGTGTACATTACACCGATCATTCCTCAGGCGCCTTATAAGGATGTCGCCGCTGCAATCCCGGGCAAGATCGAAGTCGAAAATTACGACGTCGGCGGTTCGGGCAAGGCCTACTCTGACAAGGACGACGACAACAAGGGCGGTGAGTACCGCGACGACGCCGTCGATATCGTTAAAGCAGGCAATGGCTACGCCATCGGTTACACGCAAGAAGGCGAATGGCTCGAATACACCGTGAAGGTCGCCAAGTCGGGCGAATACAATCTTAACGCAAGCTACGCCACATCGTCTGAAAATGTAGGCTTCAAACTCTATGTCGACGGTAATGCGGTTACAGATAACATCATCGTGCCGCAAGGTGCCGACTGGGAAACCTATTCGACATACGAAGCAGGCAAGGTAAATCTTACTGAAGGCGAACACGTGCTCAAGCTCGAAATTGTGGGTAACTACGTGAACCTCGACTGGCTCGAATTCGTGGACCCGTCGCAAAGCACAACGCGCCTTGCGACCGCTCCCGCCCTCCAGCGCGTAAACGCAAGCTTTGACGTCTTTAGCGCGACAGGCAAGTACCTCGGCCGCGTCGACCGTGGTGCCACCTCCGCAGAATCGCTCGCCGCCGCCCTAAAGCAGGCCGGTTACGCAAACGGCGTCTACATCATCCGCACCTCCGGCAAGACCCACCGTCTCCGCGTACAATAAGTTTCATACGACCCCCATGCAACAGACACTCCGGCTCTCGGGCCGGAGTGTTTTTTATAAACACGAGCGAAGGTCTATGAGAACTCCAAAAGGATTAGCCAGTCTTCGGTCGTCCTTCGTTCCGACGACAAGTTGATACTTGTCGCCTCCACTCGGCAAGCAATCTAATCGCCCGCGACTCTTGCTGTCCCGCGACGCCTGCTGCCAGCAAAAGAAGAATCCCGCAACCCGCGACTTCTGCAGCTCCGCGATTGTCTAAGGTATGCACTTGTTGCCGCTTTATAAAAAAGAATCCACCGCGTACGCAGTGGATTCTTTGGTTGGTTTTTAGGAGGTATTTCTTAGGAGTACTAAGATTCGTTTGTGAGAGAGAGGCTTACTTCACGAAGCTTGCCGGGAGCGTGAATTGCTTCAGGAACGGCCAGCCAATGTTAGCGTCACCGTAGTCATGTCCACCGCCCTGCTTGGTGCAGAGGACCACCTTCACGCCGTCACGGCAGTTGGAGTATTCCTGACAGCCGTTGGAATTCGTTGTTGCAGCACCGGTACAACCGTTCTTTTCTTTCCAGAAATTGAAGGTGCCTTCGGCGCCGAGGAAGTTCAGACCATCGTTGAAGCCGCTATCGCCGCCCTGATATCTGCAGACAGGGTCGTTCGTGCCGCGGAAGTTGATGACAGAAATCGGACGAGACATCTTGCACTGGGCGCTGTTGGTCTTGTTCAAGTCCATAGCGGCCGGAGCAACTGCGGCGAAGACATCAGACATCATGCAAGCCACGTGGTTACTCATACCGCCACCCATCGAGAAACCGGTAGCGTAGATGCGCTGCGGGTCGATACAGGCGATTTCTTTGAGCTTATCGATCATAGCGTAAGAGAACTTGACGTCGTCATCGTTGGAGCAGCACGGACCCACGTTCCAGCCGTTACCCATTCCACCCGGTTTGCTGGTGCCGTCCGGGTAAAGCGTGATGACGCCTTCCGGGTCAGTCTTGGCCTTGTACGGAGAGCTGCCAAATTCGCCCTGGCCACTACCGCCAATCGGGTGGTAGTCAATAACCAGCGGTACCGGCTTGTCGCCCTTGTAGGCGCTCGGGATATGCATAATGAATGTACGGTTCTTGCCGTCGACGTTCACGGACATTTTTTGGTTATCTCCGACCTTTGCAGTCTTGCCGGAGCAATCGACTACGATAGGTTCATCGCTGCCAGCGTTGCTGCTGGAAGACTTCGGAGCTTCCACCGAACTAGATGACTTCGGAGCTGCGATAGAGGAGCTGGATCTTGCAACTACGCTAGAGCTGGACTTGTCTTCAGGACCGTCGAACGGAACGTAATGCATCTGAATGATAACGTTTTCTTCGACTTCGCTCTTCATCTGGTAGGTGGCGTTGGCGTAGCCTTCCTTGCTGAACTGCAGGAACGGCAACAGTTCGCCTTCCTTGAGGAGAGCGTTTTTGCCCTTCATCATGTAAGTCTGCGAGGCTCCATCCTTAGCCACGCGGACAAACTTGGCGCCGTGTCCGGCAACCTTCGAAAGGTCAATGCTCACGGATCCGTACATTTCGAAGTAGGAACGCTGGTAAGTCACCTTGCCCAAGGCGTCGATCACGGAAATCTTCAGCTGGTGAGCGTTTACGTTAGAGAGAGAGAAAATTCCGTTGCTCAGCGAAGCGGTCATGCTTGCCGTCTGTGCGCTGAAAAAGCCTTCGGTTCCGCTGCTGAGGCTGAATTGGCCGTTAGCGTTCGAGGTGGTTTCATATCCACCGAAATTGAAGGTGTTGACCTTCACGTCGGCGATCGGGCCGCCGTCAGAATTCATGACAGTGCCACTGATGCTCCAGGCAAAAGCCTGGCTGCTCAAAAGACCGAGCAGTGCCAGGCTAGCGATACTTGCGAATTTGGGGTTACGCATAAATACTCCTTTTTTATGATACCCTTTTGTTTTCACTCCATAATAAATTTACACATTTATTGCCGAAATGCAATATATTTTGCGTAAAGTTTGCGTAACCATGAATAAATCTTACACATTTCCGTGTAAAAAGCGTTTTAAAACGACTTTGTTTTTCAATGTTTACCTGCCCTTGGATGTTTTGTCAATGGAACTGTTTGCCCAAGGGGGGCTTTCGGGCCTTTTTCGCGGTAGATTTATCATTGGTTGGTACACCTTAAAAAGGATGTTGGTTCATGAAGAAGACTATTCTCTCTACGATTGCCTTGGCTGCATCGTTTGCAACCATGGCTCAGGCGGCTCCGCTTGCAGAAGGTGGCGCCAAATTCCTGGGTAACATTACTACCCGCGGCCAAGTTCAAAGCGATTTTGGTACCTACTGGAACCAGATTACCGCCGAAAACGAATGTAAGTGGGCCTCTATCGAAGGAACCCGCGGCCGTTACAATTGGTCCGGTTGCGATGCCTGTTACAACTGGGCAAAAAAGAATAACGGACATTTCAAGTTCCACGCCTTGGTTTGGGGCTCTCAGTACCCCAACTGGCTCAATGGCCTTAGCACCGACGAAACCAAGAAGGCGATTACCGCTTGGTTTGATGCGGTGGCCGAACATTACCCCGACCTCGAAATGATCGACGTGGTGAACGAAGCCATTAAATCGGGCGGCGGCTACCATTCCGGCTACGGCAAGAACAACAACATTATCCCGGCTCTCGGTGGCGATAACGGCAACTACGAATTCGTGGCCACGGCATTCAAGATGGCGCGCGAACGTTGGCCGAAGGCTGTCCTCATTTATAACGACTATAACACGTTCCGCTGGCAGATCAACGAAGGTATCGACCTCGTGAACAAGCTCGTGAAGCAGGGGGCCCCGGTCGATGCATACGGCCAGCAGGCGCATGACCTGACCGACATGAACGCAAATGACTTCAAGAGCGCCTTGAACAAAATTCAGACGAGTGTCAAGAATGCGAAGGGCGAACCGATGCCCTTGTACATTACCGAATACGATATCGGTACCGACAACGACAGTCAGCAAAAGCAGCGCTATTCCGAACAGATTCCGGCCTTCTGGGAATCCAAGCAGGTCGCAGGCATTACCCTTTGGGGCTATGTCTATGGCGCTACTTGGACCACGAACGGAAACTCCGGCATTATCAAGAATGGTTCTGACCGTCCGGCCATGACCTGGCTCAAGGACTACTTCAAGAACCACCTTGCCGACGGCAAGAATGAAACGGGCCTTAACAATGCAGAACCTTACACCCCGCCTGAACCGGTACCGCGCAAGGCGTTCAAGGATCTTGCTATTCCGGGCAAGATTGAAGCCGAAGACTTCGATGTTACCGGTGTCGGCGAAACCGACGGCGTAAGCAATGTGTCTTACAACGATGGCGATTCCGAAAACCACGGCGATTCCGACTACCGTAAGACCGACGCACCTGATGTCGACATCTACAAGAAGGCAACGGGCAACATTGTGGGCTACAATACCAATGGCGACTGGTACGAATATACAGTCAATATTGACGAAGCGGGCGAATATACCGCAATCGCTTCTGTCGCTGCCAATGGTTCTGCCGCCTTCACCCTCTCTGTCGACGGCGAGTCCGTGGGTGAACTCTCGGTTTCCGGCACAAGCTTTGACGACTATACCACTGCAAAGGCTAATGTGACCCTTCCGGCCGGCAAGCATATTCTCCGCCTGGATGTGACCACGCAGTATTTCGATATCGACTACATTGAATTCCTGAAGGGCGCCAATGCCGATCCGCAGTTTGTGCAGCCGAGCATCCAGCTCGACAACAATACCTTGCAGGACTACTATGTGTTCGACATGCAGGGCGTGCGCATGGGCGTGCTTTCGGCCTATGGTTTCGATGCCGCCAAGGAAATTCTCCAGAATTCCGGCGCCGTCAAGACTTCTGGCGTGTACTACTTGCGTAGCCGTACCACCGGCCAAATGCAGTCCGTGAAAATAACGAAATAAGGCCGCTCGGCTCTATTTCACTCTTAATTTCTCTCTTGAAAAGATAAACCGAACAACGGGCCTTGGGGCGAATGCTCCGGGGCTCGTTTCTTGCTCTTTACATTATTATGGATATTTTATCAATGGAAATCCTTGAAGACCGTGAGCGATTCCGCCTTTGCCGAGATAATTTTATAGGAGCATGGTGTAACTTTAAAAAAGGATGTGGTTTCATGAAACAGAAACTTTCTTTCTCTGCTTTGGCGGTCGCACTTTCTTGTGCCGTTCCGTCGTTCGCTGGCCCCGGCCTTGCCGATGGCGCAGCCAAGTTCATTGGTAACATTACTCAGAGTAATAGTGTCGGCTCAGACTTTACTGCGCTCTGGAACCAGGCTACGGCTGAAAACGGCTGTAAGTGGGGCTCCGTCGAAGGTCAGCGCGGCAAGTACAACTGGGGCGCCTGCGATGCTGCCTATAACTGGGCAAAGCAGAACGGGGGTCACTTCAAGTTCCACGCTTTGGTGTGGGGCTCCCAGTATCCGAGCTGGCTCAATGGCCTCAGCGTCGATGAAACCAAGAAGGCGATTACCGCCTGGTTCGATGCGGTTAAGGAACACTACCCTGAAATCGAGATGATTGACGTGGTGAACGAGGCTATCCGTACGGGCAACAACAGCTATCATTCTCCTTACGGCAAGAACAACAACATCATTCCGGCACTCGGTGGCGATAACGGTGGCAATTACCAGTTCGTAACGACCGCCTTCAAGATGGC
Organism: uncultured Fibrobacter sp.; assembly: GCF_900316465.1. Classification (NCBI taxonomy): domain Bacteria; kingdom Pseudomonadati; phylum Fibrobacterota; class Fibrobacteria; order Fibrobacterales; family Fibrobacteraceae; genus Fibrobacter; species uncultured Fibrobacter sp. Next base: position 17,527 of record NZ_ONDD01000042.1, read on the forward strand.
GCGTGAACGTTGGCCGAAGGCTATCCTCATTTATAACGACTATAACACGGTTCAGTGGAACAAGGATCAGGGCATTCAGCTTATCCAGACCATCAAGAAAAACGGTGCTCCGGTTGACGCATACGGCTTGCAGGCCCACGACATGATGAGCCAGGGCGGTGGCCAGGGCGGTACCGGTGGCGGCGGCGTTTGCTTGAACATCAATACGCTCAAGAGCATTACCAAGGAAATCTGGGACAAGACCCAGACCCCGATGTTCATCAGCGAATACGACATTGCAACTACCGACGACAATATCCAGAAGCAGTGCTACTCCGAACAGATTTCTCACTTCATGGAAAACGAACACATTGCCGGCATTACCATTTGGGGCTACATTTATGGTCGCACTTGGCTCGACTGTAACGGCACTGCGAGTGGCTGCTCCGGCATTGTCAAGAATGGCCAGGACCGCGCCGCTTTGAAGTGGATGAGGGAGTACCTCAAGAGCAACAAGGGCGTGAACACGACTGGCCTCAAGACGGGTGTGCTCACTCCGGTCGAACCTGTGCCGCGCAAGTTGTTCAAGGGCTCTGCATTCGACATCCCGGGCAAAATCGAAGCCGAAGACTTTGATATTTCCGGTGTCGGCGAAACCAATGGCGTGAGTAACGTTTCTTACAGCGAAAGCGATATCGAAAATCACGGCGACGTGAAGGATTACCGCAAGGACACGACGGGTGTTGACCTCTACAAGAAGGCGACCGGCATCATCGTGGGCTACAACAGCGAAGGCGATTGGCTCGAATACACCGTGAACGTAAAAGAAGCGGGCGACTACACCATGTTCGCAGCCGTGGCTGCCGCAGGTTCGACTTCCAGCTTCCAGCTTTCTCTCGACGGCAAGGAACTCACCAACGTGATTACTGTTCCTGCAGCAAAGTCCGGCGAAGAAAACTACGACGACTACAACAAGGTCAAGGCGAACGTGTCCCTCACGGCCGGCACGCATATCCTCCGCATGACGGTGACTGGCTCCTGGTTCGACATCGACTATTTCACCTTCGTGAAGGGTAAAGATGCTACCGATCCGGAACCGATTGAAATCGAAGATGATCCGATGTTTGTCCAGCCGAGCATCCAGATCGATGAAAACGGCCTGCAGGACTACTTTGTGTTCGATGCACACGGCGTGAACTTGGGCGTGCTCTCGGCCTACGGTTTCGAAGGCGCTGCCGAAATTCTCCAGAACACGGGCGACATCAAGGCTTCCGGTATCTACTACCTGCGTAACCGCTGGACCGGAAAAATGCAGTCTGTGAGAATTTCTAGGTAAATTTCAAAACTCAATACACCAAACAACGGGTCCCGGGGCGAATG
>NZ_ONDD01000043.1 GCF_900316465.1 uncultured Fibrobacter sp.
GCCACCAGCGTTCGTTCTGAGCCAGGATCAAACTCTTCATTAATTTTTTAAAGTCTTGGTCCCGTTAATCACGTTCGTATAATTGACTATTCCAAGAAACCTCTTGGACCCGTCACTAAGCACATCTCCGATTCCTTCAATCTTCCCGGCGGCCTCGCGGGCCTCCGTTCTCGTTCGTTTGAGCTCTTCAGCTCTCTCGTTCGAGGGTGAGGCCAATTATAGAACTTTCTGTGACGATTGTCAAGAGGTTTTGCAACTTTTTTTCATTTTTTTTCATTTTTTTTCATTTTTTTGTTCTATATCCACATAATAATCAATTTATTAACACTCTATTAACATATTTATTTTGACTATGGCCAATCATAGCCGTTGTTTCTAGCCAATTTTTTCCTTTTCCCAGGTTCTTTTCTATAATTCCATATATGAGTTACGAGTGCAGACATCTGAGAAATACCTTCTGCAACAAGCGGAAAAAGGAATGCGACCCCGGTGCACCCGGTTGCGTTCTCCGCGGACGGTTCGTATTCCCCTTCAGCGAATCCGCCAATGACTCTGGTAAAAAGAAGCCTAAACCGGACAAGGACTAACTCACCTTGTTCAAGATCGGCTACATTTTCGAAAAAATATTATATAGGGCGTTGCTCACATCTGGCTGGAAGCAAGGTGTTGTACAAGCTAATTTGCAATATACGCACCCTGAATATTCAAAAATAATTTGTTCAAACGAATATAGACAAATTATAAAGCACCTGACACACCACGTAACCGATATTCTTTTTGACTTCGGTTCATTCAAGAAATTGCCGCACGACTTTAGCAATTATCCCTTCAAGAAAAACAGTATTACATACAAGCTAGCAGAAGGAAGCGAACCCATTTTGAACAAAATGCGCGAAGGTGGAATATTCCTGACCGCGCACTACGGAAACTACGAAGCGATTGGCCCCTGGCTCTGCCGTCTGGGCATTCCACTCAAGGCAAGCTATATACCGCTTAAACCCGCATGGCTCAACCGCATTGTCGAAAATAAAATCCGTTCTGTAGACAAAAGAAATTATTCAGTGAACGCCAAGAGCCCGCGCGAATTCTTGCGAATCCTCGATGACAAAAACTTGTTCTGCCTATTGATGGATCAAGACAGCCGAATCGAAAGTGCCGCCACGGCAACGTTCCTCGGAAAACAAGTACACGTCAATCCACTGCCAGATTTTTTATTAAGGCACCGTCCGGATACTCCCGTATTCATCTGTTGGCTCGAAGAAACCACTACAGAAAAAATCCTGCACGCAACGGAAATCACTCCGGCAAACAACAGCGTAATCGGCGAATTCAACCGTTGGCTTGATAACCGGATTACCAAAGATTCAACGCTATGGTACGGCTGGACACACCGACGGTTCTACAGTTGCAATCCCCAAATATATGGATAATTATTCCAAGGTGGAATAATTATCCTGATTCCTTTTTGTAGAAAAAACTATATATATGGATATAGAAGAGTGTTGGGAAAATGCAGATACTTGAAAATGAAAATATTTCAAATATTGATGACGCAAAGGTTGTTCAGCCTCTCGCGAAACGCAAGCTTGTTCTTGTACAAATCAATAGCCCTTCCCTCAAAAAACTTCGTGCCATGCTTTCGGAAGAATACCCAATTATTGATGTGGATTCCGAAAAAGAAGCCGTGCAATTGGTAGACAAACAGCACGACAATATTTCCGCTGTATTGTTCAACGTAGAGCTGTGCAAGCAAAGCGGATTCTGGCTACAGAAAGTTCTGAACGAAGATAAACGTTTCGTAGGAATTCCAAACATTGGCATTTCTACCGTCGCGGATTCCGACGACTACAAACTCTGCATCGCCGCCGGTGCAAACGAATACTTTGAACCGCCGTTCCGCAAGGAACTTGTCATGCTCCGGCTTAACAATGCCATCAGGGGCAAGGACTCGGCCACATTCTCCGAAGTCGAAAAAATTCTGAAGGAACTGCCGTCGAATATTTACCTGAAAGACGCCGAAGGCAAGTACGTTTTCGCCACCCACTACTGGCACCACCTGCATACCGAAGGTGACCCGAACTGGACCATTCGCGGAAAGACCGATATAGAAATCCGCGAAGACAAGGAAAACGCCAAAAAAGCCATGGAATCGGATAAGGAACTTCTGCGCACAGGCAAGGGCACCAACTACGTCATTAAGGAACAAGGTAAAGACGGTGTCGAATACCTGGAACTTATCAAGCGACCTGTCTTTGATGATAATGGTAAAGTTAGCGGAATTATCGCACTTATAAATAACGTAACAGAAATCCAGTCGCTAAAACTGGAACTCGAAAAACGTTCCAAGACCGATTCGCTCACAGGCCTTTTAAACAAGCAGGAAACCGAAAGCGAAATTACCCGCATCACCGAAAGCAACAGCGATGAACGTGGTGCCTTGATGATGATCGATGTAGACAAGTTCAAAGAGATTAACGATTCATTCGGTCATGCCGCAGGCGACCGCGTGCTTACGGCAATCGGAACCATTCTGCACAATTCATTCAAGGGAATGGATATTACAGGGCGTATCGGTGGCGATGAATTTATGGTATACTTGCGCGACATCAAGCCCGATACGGCAATCAAGCTTGCCGCAATGATTTCGGATAAAGCAAGACACCTTTTTGCGGGCGAATCTTTAGAAAGGCACGTTTCGCTTTCAATAGGATTATCCGTATTCCCCGAACACGGTAAGAAATTCGAAGACCTGTACCGTGCAGCTGACATGGCGCTTTACTCTGTAAAGGAACATGGCAGGGATTTTTACAAGATGTATTCTCCAGAACTGAAGAGTCTGCACAACTAGTCTTGTGCTCCGGACGCATTCCCGGAAAATCTTCGTCTGTCCAAAACCTGGAATACCAGAAAAGATAAATGAGCGTGAGAACCGTGAAGCCTGCGATGCAGAGCAGTTTGAACAACATAACGGTTGTTGCGTAATCAGTTGGTGTGTACATTCTAACCCCGTAGTGGAACAACCACAACACACCAAAAACCGCGCCAAATATATTTTTTGGCGCGGCTCAAGTCAAACTGATTTGATTACGAAAATCTAGTATTAATTACACTAAATAGCTTACTGCAAAACGCTTAGTTTGCGGTACGCATTCCGGCAGCTTCGAACGTTGCCTTGTTCTTCGGATCGGGCACGGCAACCGTGGTAATCCAGTTGTATTCGGCAATGCCGGCGAGACCGACGCGAGCGCAGAGTTGGTCGCGGGCCACATTGTAAGCATTGAGAATCTGGATCTTTTCGGTATCGTTAGCCTTGTCGATACGTTCGGACCAACGCACACCGAGTTCCACGAGAGCGGCACTTGCCTTCACGTAGAGCTTTGCCTTTTCGGAGGAAATTTCCGAAGAAGCCGGAGCATTGAATGCATCGACCTGCACGATAGGCACGGTCTTCGGAGTGGATGCCTGCACCTGGTTCATTTCAGGCACGTTATCGTCGGCGCTATCGCAAGCGACAAACACCGGAGCTACGAAAAAAGAGGCGATCATCAACAACGCCACTTTTAGGATTCGTCTTGACATATCAGCCTCTTTTTCAAAATACTAGCGGCTTGTGGGCTCGAACCACAGACCTGCGGATTATGATTCCGACGCTCTACCAACTGAGCTAAGCCGCCAAATTTTTCCCAAATTTAGTCAATTAGTTTTAAAAATTCAAGGGGTCTATTCAAAATAAACTGTAGTTTCTACAAATTTTTCGCCCCATTCAATCAATTGCCAGCCCGGAGCGGCACTTTTCAGATTAAAATAGGGTACGTTCGGGTCAATCTGGAACTGAGTCGCCGGTGCAACATGCACAATCTGGCGTCCCATGTTCACTTCGAATTGGTGATGGTAATGACCAGCGTAAATGTGGGTCAAGTTCTTGATACCCGCAAGTACTTGCTGGACTTCGACCATGTTTTCAAGGTGGTAACGCAAGTCCATGAAACGGTGACCACAGAAACAAGGCGGATGATGCATGAAGAGAATGACTTCGCCCTTGATCTTCGAAGCTTCTTCTTGCAACCATGTCAACTGTTCCTGTGAAACATTCCCGCATCCGCTATCCAGGAAGAACATTGTCTTGCCTTCCAAGTCGTAGCGGTAGAAACATCTGTCGCCATGAATCCTCGATTCAATATCAAAATACTTGCGCATGATATTGAGGTCATCATGGTTACCGGGAATAATGCACCACGGACTCTTGTAGTCCTTCAATAAAGATGCAACGTATTCGTATGCACCGGGTTCTGAATGTTCAGAAAGATCGCCAGACAACACCAAAAGATCCAGGTCTTGCATAGACTCGGAATCTAGAGCTTTGCGGAAATTGGCGCAAACGTCGATTCCCTGTACGAGCTCGTTTCCGTTTCCAATATGGATATCGGATACCTGACCTATTTTAAGGATCTTTGATGACATTTTGTCTGTACAATATAACTTTTAAAATGGCCCAGAGCGCTAGATTTTTCCACTTTTTTGCCAAATGTGACCCATATCATACCGATTTTCAACATAATTTGGTGTATCATCTGTGAATTGGTATTGAAAATTCACCTTCAACACTTATCAACATTGAAAAAAGTGAACAGAATGAAAGTTTTCAACATTTATACCCACTGATTTTAGTTTTATAACTTTTTGACCATCAATGAGTTATGTTTTCAATTTCACAATTCTATCCACTATTCACGGCACTAATTACTATTACTATTTATATAAATAATTAGTGTTTATTGATATAGGTGTGGATTTGACTTAAAGGTCTAAATCCTTGGGGCCCTTAACCGGCTGCTGCTTAGGCTGCTGTTGAGGAGCAGGCTGTGCTGCCTGGGCAGGAGCGACCTGAGGAGCACCCATCTGGCAGTTACCCTGGAAGATAGCGCCTTCCTGGATAATGAGACGCTTGGTCTTGATATTGCCTTCGAACTGGGAAGTGCTTTCGAGGATGAGCTTATCAGAGCAATCGATGTTGCCCTTGACAGAACCGGCAACCACTGCAGTGGTAGTCTTGATATCAGCTTCGACCACGCCCTGACGTTCGACGATAAGTTCACCTTCGATAGTGATGCCGCCAATGACGTTACCAGCAACGCGCACGTCGCTGTTGCCGCTGATGTCGCCCTTAATGGTCACGCTGTGACCGATCTGAGTGATTTCCTGTTCTTTTGTAGCCATTTTATACCTCGTATGGTTAATAGTTTATGAAAAGCTCGGGATCCATTTCCTTGCCATCTTTAGTTATAGAATAGTGCAAGTGCGGGGCACTGCTGTTTCCCGTATTCCCGACTGTTCCTATAATTTCGCCCTTCCCGACATTGCGGCCCTTTCGAGTACGAATGTCTTTTAAGTGAGAGTAACTGGTAATATAACCATTTTGATGATCGATGACGACTGTGTTTCCCAGTTCGTCTTTCTGTCCGGCGTATTCTACGACTCCGCTACCCGATGCAAACACCGGATTTCCGACTTGGGCCGAAAAGTCGGTCCCAAGGTGGTCGTCCATTTCGCTGAATTTCTTGCTCACGATTCCCACTACCGGAATCACGTTCGGAATATGTTCCAGACGAACCTTGTCTTCGTGCGATTTCCAACCGCCTTCGTAATCGACATCGATTTTTTGTGAAGGCGTGTGGGCGAACCTGCTCTTGTCGATAAGGCTGTTGACCTTGCCCGAATCGTTTTCGATGAACGTGCCCAGGATATTCTGGATTCGTTCTTCGAGAACCCAGAGTGAATCGATTCTCAAGAAGAGTTCTTCGTAGTTGGCGTTTTGCTTTACGAGCTGTCCGTTTGCGGTGCGGATTTTTTCGTAGTTCACCATCATGCGGCCAATTCGGCCTGCATTATATATAAGGAATCCCGAAGCTACAACCAGTATGACCAGGAAGATTTTCAGGAAAAGGAACCACTTCGTGTTGATACGATAGCTCTTGATTTCCTTGGAGTCTTCCGGAATAATTTGAACTTTATAGTACTTGCTCATTTAGCGTTCCATGAGTTCCTGGATTCGGTTAAGGTCGTCCATGGAATAATAGTTAATAACGATTGAACCTTTGGTCTCGGTCGAAGCACTCGGGTTAATTTGGACCTTGGTGCCAAAGAAGGTTTCGAGGCGGGACTCGAATTGTTTCATGTCGGCGCTCAGTTCCGGCTTCGGCTTGGCTTCGACTTCGGGCTTGTGGACTTCCGGCTGGTCTTCGTCTGCTGGTGCAGCCTGTTCTGGCTGGGCTGCCTTCGGTTCTTCGCCGCGGGCAATCGCTTCGATTTGGCGGACGTTCAAGCCTTCTTCGATAATTCGCTTGGCGACTTCTTCAGGATTCTGGATCTTGTCGCTGCAAAGGGCGCGAGCGGCACCGCCCGAAATTTTTCCTTCTTCTATCCACAAAAGTACGACTTCCGGGAGCTTGAGGAGGCGGAGACTGTTGGTAATTGCAGAGCGCGACTTACTCACAATCTTGGACAGATCTTCGTGAGTGTAGCCGTGATTATCGATCAATTGTTGATAAGATTTGGCGACTTCGACCGGGTTCAGGTCGACACGCTGGATATTTTCAATGAGGGCCCATTCGGCCATGGCCTTGTCGTCAAGGTTTTCATAAACCTGGGCCTTGATGGTCTGGAGTCCGGCAAGCTTGGTGGCACGAGTACGGCGTTCACCGCTAATAAGCTGGTAACGGTCGCCCACCTTGCGAACGGCGATCGGCTGGATCAACCCGTGCTGTTCGATAGATTCTGCAAGTTCGACCAGTTCGTCGTCGCTGAAAACCTTACGCGGCTGGAACGGGTTCGGGTCGATAAGTTCGACATTGATTTCGACGACTTTCTGGGAGTTATCAACAGTTTCGGATTTTTCGGCAGAGTTCTGCGAACTATTTTCGCCGGATTGTGGATTGGACTGTTGAATGTCGGAGGCTGCCGGAGCGGAGTGATCCTTGAGGATATCGGCGAGGCTGCGACCCAATGCGAAAGACTTTTTACCCATTTACTACTTTCCCTTGTTCAAGATTTCTTCGGCGAGTTTCATGTACGCTTGTGCACCACTGCTCTGTACATCGTAAAGGATGGCGGGCTTGCCGTGGCTCGGTGCTTCGGAGAGTTTCACGTTTCTCGGAATCATTGCCTGGAAAACGGTGTCGCTCAAGTTTTCACGTACTTCTTCGGCGACCTGCTTGCAGAGGCTCAGGCGGGAATCGTACATGGTGAGGAGCGCACCTTCGATCTTGAGGTTTGCGTTCAGGTTTTTCTGAACTTCGCGGATAGTCTTGAAAAGTTCGGTCATACCCTGCAGGGCGTAGTATTCGCACTGCACCGGAATCAAGACGCTGGTAGCTGCAGTCAGAACGTTCAGTGTCAAAAGGTTCAGGCTCGGAGGAGCATCGATGATGATGAATTCGAAAGACTGCTTGAGTACATTCATCACGCGTTCGAGACGACGTTCGCGGCTCATGGCGTTCACTAGTTCAATTTCCATGACGGCAAGGTCCGGGCCAGAAGTGATGACCTTGAGGTAATCGAGACTCGTATCGAGGATAGCTTCCTTGATATTGTCATAGGTAATATTGTCCGGATTGTCGGCCATATTCAGGACTTCGTGGATATCCACATCTTGAAGTTCATTGTAGCCGAGACCCTGCGACGCGTTACCCTGCGGGTCCATGTCGATAAGGAGTGTCTTCTTTTCTAATGCGGCAAAACTGGCGGCCAGGTTGACGGCGGTCGTGGTCTTGCCCACGCCACCTTTCTGGTTGCAGACTGCTATCACTTTACTCATTCATTACCTCGAGTGACTAAGGCGTAAACTTGTTCTTCCTGCGGGAGTGCATATTTATATATGTGTACTGCCGGATCATTTTCCAGGTGAACAATATTGTTGAAACTTTTCAGCGTGAGGAATTTTCCACCGCCCTTCAAACCGGGCTGGGCACGTTCCCAGTCGTTTTCGAAAGTCGAAAGGGCGCGGCAACTCACATAGTCAAGGTAGGCAAGTCCCGAAGTTTCGAAACGCTTGCCCACGACGGTCAAGTTATCCAGGTGCAGTTTTTCCTTGGCGAACTTCATGAATTCCACACGCATGTGGCGGGGTTCGACTGCAAAGAATTCCACCTGAGGCATTACGATAGCGAGCGGGAAAATCGGACAACCTGCCCCCGCGCCCATATCGGCCCATTTGGAACCTGCCGGAATATCCTTCATTATAATATAGGGAACCAACGAATCGGCTATGTGTCTGCTCAAGAATTTCTCGGAGTCCTTTGCCGAAATCAGGTTACCAAATTGCTTGGTCTCTACCACCAAGTCTGCAAAATCATAAAGCTTGCCGAGTACATCTTCGGACAGCTGCACACCATGTTCCGTCAAGAACTGGTTCAAAAGATTCTGCTGATTTTTGTTTTCTCTATAACTCATATAATACTAGGAACGATGCTATCGCATGTTTGCTCCTTCGGAGCCAACTCGCTTCGGTTCGGCAATGAAAATACACAAGTGTATTTTCGCTGCGCTCACCTCGCTAACGTTCCACGTGGAACATTTTTGATAGAACATTCCGAACATAATTTAGTATTCCTAATTAACAAATTCAAAAAAAAGGGCTTGCGCCCTTTCACTTTTTAAAAATATCCGTGGATAAGTTTTTGATAAATGTGGATTTTGTGTTTATAAAAAAGGATAGTCTTACTTCGCCGATGTTCCACGTGGAACACTCATGATATATTTTTTGTTAACGGGGCGGCCGAGGAGGTCAAAATGTTTGTCCTTTTCGGGGATAAATGCCGGCTTGTTTTTGCGGAGGATCGAGGTGGTGGAATTGGGACCGACTTTGACAAAGAAATACTTTGTATTGTTATTACTGTAAGATAAGGTGAATCCTGTTTCTGTAGTTTCTATGAGTTCTTGATAGGTTTCGGTAATTGACTTGACGTATGTATCGCCATTCTTTTCAAGTGTATAATTGGTTGTATTGCATGTATTTTCATTTTCGGGATCAGGTGTTCTTATATGACTTCCAAAGTTATAAGGTGTGCCGTCTGAATACCATCTTTCATCATATAAGGTGTCATTGCGTAAGAAAATGCTGTTGACGATTTCTAGTGAATCTGGTTTACCTGAGTCTAGACCATAGATGTATTTGTATGTGGAATCCTTTCCTAGGAAAAGAATACTAACATCTGACTGATCATAATTGAGATTTGTGCTGGTTAATTTGATTGTGGATTCTGTTGTTTCTTTTGTTTGCTTGTAATTATATGTGTCACATTTTCCTTTACTATAACATTCGACGACACTATCTAAACTATTATCGGTATAGTAATATTTAGAGGATGAATAATAGATTTTGCCCTCATCTACAAAGCTGGGGGCGTATGAGCTATCTGGACGATAATTGTTATTCATTCCGAATTCAAGATAGGCGCTGCGTAAAAATTCGAGGCAGTTTACAGCATGCACATTCAGTGCGATAAAGGATAGAATGAGGATTAGTTTTTTCATATAGGAAAATATAGTAAAAGGTTTTATGTTTGCTTGGTTGTGTTCCACGTGAAACACAACCAAGGTTACCAAGCAAAAATGTGCTCGCATATTTTTCCTCATAGAGGATAACTCAACTACGAAACTAAAGTTTCAAGTTTCATATATATTTGGGAACCGCAGGGTGTCGGACTTTGGCGAAGCCAAAGGCCAAACATCTCACTTCCTATAATATATAGTGGTATATTCGTTGCCGCCCATGCAGGGGCCGGGGGCTTTGATGTATCTGTTATGGTCGAACTTGATTGATTTCTGGATAAGGGTATTCCCCTTCATTTCGTATTCATAAGTGTCGATGATAAAGTTATTATCGCTTTTTCGAATACACTTGCTCTTATTATCGGGGTCATGGTAAGTTTTCAAATTCCTGGGAACCCAGTTATTGACTTCGTAAATGGTATCGTTTTTGAGGTAGAATATCTGGTGTTGTTCATTGTCATTATCGATATAGACGGAATCTTTTCCGCGGTAGACCGTAAAGTGCCATCCGTCTTTCAGAGATTTCCAGTCGTATTTCTTGACCTTGCCTACCTTGGTGGAGTCAATTTTCCAGTCGGGAATGAAGGTGGATTTTTTTTCGTAACCGCGGGCAAGGCAAGATTGGGATAGGCTCATGCTGTCCAGGTGATTGCCTGTCCAATGATACTTGATGGTATTGACTCGTCCGTTTTGTTTCTGATGGATACTATCCGGGAACATTTCGCTGGGCAAGACGAGTACATGATTTTCGAAGTCCGTTGCGAAATAATCGAATGTGCGTCGGATGCAATCGACTGCATGGGCATTCAACACAACAAGTGTTAGTAGAAAAAATATTCTCCTCATACCTAACTCCGCCATTTTTCTAAACTGTAATCTCTACCCTGTTGCCTTCGGGATCCAGGATCACACTTTCATAATACCCGTCGCCGGTGGTTCGGGGTTGCCCTACCACCTGGATTCCGTCAGCAGACATTTGTTTGGTTAAATGGTCCACCTCTTCTTTGGAGCCCACGGAAAAGGAAACATGGGTTAGGCCGCAATGTTCCACGTGGAACGTTAGCGAGGTGAGTGCAGTAAAAATACGCTTGCATATTTTTATTGCCGAACCGAAGCGAGTTGGCTTCGGAGAAGCAAACATGCGATTGTGAGTTACAGGCCAAACATGATCGATGTCAGGGCGGTGCATTATTTCCAAACGGGCGCCATCGTCGAAGGTGACGAATCGGCTGGTGAATTGTTTTGCCGGGTTATGGTAAATCGGGTGAACTACCCCACCGAAATACTTTCGGTAGAATTCACATACCTTGTCGATATCTTTTGCCCAGATGGCGATATGTTCGATTTTCATAATAACCCCACTATAATATATATAAAAAGAGAAGGTGGAAAAAAGAGTTTTCAACATCTATTCACATAATCAACATTAATGTTGGAATATCTTTAACTATATTATAGTCGAGGTTTTAAAATGATTGAGATTGAAATTATTCAAGGCGATATCACCAAACTGAATGTGGATGCGATTGTGAATGCCGCCAATTGTTCACTTTTGGGAGGTGGCGGTGTTGATGGAGCTATTCACAGGGCGGCGGGTCCGGATCTCTTGAAAGCGTGCATTCCCCTGAATGGTTGCGAAACGGGTAAGGCCAAAATCACTCCGGGGTTCAGATTGCCGGCAAAGTTTGTTATCCACACTCCGGGTCCGATTTATCGAGATGGTCTGCATGGTGAACCGGCACTCCTGGAATCTTGCTATAAAAGTTGCCTGGATCTTGCCGAGGCGAATGCTTGTGAGACGGTCGCCTTCCCCGCTATTTCTTGTGGAGTTTACGGCTACCCCTGGGAGGCCGCCATCGAGATTGCTGTGAAGACGGTTTGGAACTTCCCAGCTCAAAAAGTCAAGAAGGTCATCTTCTGTTGTTTCTCCACTCAAATGGAAGAAATATATACGCGGATTATTGCAGCCTCGCATTAATTCTTTTTACTATATTATGAATAGGAAAGAACATTAACAGGAGACTTATAATGGAAGAAGTCAAGAATTTTCTCAAGGAATGTGGCGCCTACTTCCTGGCGACGGTCGACGGCGACCAGCCGCGTGTGCGCCCCTTCGGCACCATCGAAATTTTCGAAGGCAAGCTCTACATCCAGACATCCAAGACCAAGGATTGCTCCAAGCAGATCCAGCAGAACGGCAAGGTCGAAATCTGCGGCATGAACAGCGAGGGTACCAAGTGGGTCCGCGTCGCTGGCACCCTGGTTCGCGATGACCGTCGTGAACCCAAGGTCCACATGCTTGACTGCTATCCTGAACTCAAGTCCATGTATTCTGTCGAAGATCCGAACACCGAAGTGCTCTATTTTAAGGACGCGACGGCCACGTTCTACGCCTTCGGCGCTGCTCCGCGTACTGTGAAATTCTAATTTCGCATGCAACAATCGCACAGATTGTTGATAACTTTTATAAACATACTATAAACATCGGGTTTCACGTGAAACACGATGTTTTTTATTTTGGTGGATAAGTTTTGGATTTGTCTAACAGGATTGACAATAGATTGTTGAAATGTCATAGCAAAATGACATATGTTCCACGTGAAACATATGTCTTTTGTGGATATGTTGTGGGATATCCCCAAATCCTGTGGAATAATGATTTTTAATTATGCACAGAATATCAACAGATGATTTAAATCAGCATTTTACATTTTATGTAATACAATGTATGATGTTGATAAAATGAGGCGTCCGTTTTTGCGGATTATCGCTTGCCGCGGCGGTTGTAATCGGCGTCGACTTTTGCCTTCCAAGCACGTTCGTTGACGCGGTTGTTGCGGATGTCGCTCATGAGGCAGCACTCCGCCATGTACACGGTTTTAATGCCTTCGCCATCGTTTACGTAGTTGGCGGCGCGGTTTTCGTCAATGCCGAAATTCCTGGCGGTTTCGATGGCGTCGATATTGGCGCCGAGGAAAATGAATTCCCAGCCGTACTTTTCTTTTTGGCGCTGGATCATTTCTTTGACCCGGTTGGCGTTGTACTTGTGGCTGGAATTTTCGTAGCCGTCGGTGGTGATGACGAAGATGGTCTTTTCGGGGCGGTCTTCTTCGCGGTCGTACTTGTGCACGTTTCCGATGTGGTGGATGGCGCCACCGATGGCGTCAAGAAGCGCCGTACCGCCGCGGGCATAGTATTCTTTTTCGGTCAGGGGCTCGATGCGCGCGAGCGGGACGCGGTCATGGAGAACTTCCATTTCGGTGTCGAAGAGGACAGTCGAGACGTAGGCCTCCCCCGCTTCCTGTTTTTGTTTTTCGATGGTGCTGTTGAAGCCCCCGATGGTGTCTTTTTCGAGCCCGCTCATGGAACCGCTGCGGTCGAGAATGAATACGATTTCGGTGAGTCCTTGTTTCATGATTGCCTCCGTGCCGCTATGCGTGCGACTTGTTTAAGTGGAACGGAAACAATTATAGATGGCGTAAAGCCGAAATTGGTCGCCTGGCGGGCGACATTTAAAAAAGGCGTTTTGGGGTAGGAATTTTCGGTTATGCGCCGAGGGTCGGCTGCCCGAATTTAAAGAGCATGCTGTTGATTTCCCAGATGTCGTACTTTTTTCGCTCGATAAAATAGCTCACGATCAGGTCGCCCTTGTTGGAGGGAGAAAGCGCGAGCTCCGCCCGGGCGAGCAAGTCTTTTGTCTCGTCGAGGTCGAGCTGCAGGGCGATGGCGAGCGCGAGGGCTGTCTTTTTGGAGGGCTTGTAGTTGACGTTGCTCCGGATTTTGGAAAAATGCTTGCGGTCGATGTTTGCCCTCTTGTAGACTTCGACATCGTCCTGGTTCTTTTCGCGGATAAGGCTAAAAAGCTTGTCGCAGAATGTTTCACCGGTTTTGGCGAGAATGTCGTCTAGGCTCCCGCTGCTTATCGGGCCAAGTTTGTCAGCGCCTTCATCTGCGAAGCATTTATTTTCTTGAATGCATTCTTCGACGACAAGAGATTCGGGTTCTGGATTGCGTCTCCACTCTCGGTTTCGAGGGTCGCTTGTGTAGGCGCAGATGTCCATGTACCTGTCATTGACGTAATAGTCGTCAATGTAGGCGTGAATGTCGCTGTACAGCTCTTCGGAAACTTCGAAGGACTTGCGGTCGAAAACGACCAGCTGTATGTCCATTTCGTTGGACTCCAAAAATTCGCCGATAGCCCGCAGCGCGATTTGGAGGGCGCTGTCTTTGGGGAACTTGAACACGCCGCTTGAGATAAGCGGAAATGCGATGGAGTTACACCCGAGTTCTTTTGCCTTTTCGAGGGCGCCGCGGTAGCAGCCTGCAAGCGCCAATGTTTCACCGGAAACACCGCCGTTCCACCTGGGGCCCACGGTGTGGATGATGTACTTGGCGTTGAGCGCAAAGGCCGGAGTCGTTGCGATTTCGGCCACCTTGAGCGGACCGATTTTTTCGCGTGCGGCTAAAAGGGCTTCGCGGCCTGCGGCTTCGTAAATACTGTATTCGGCGCCTCCCCCGCAAATCGGATTCTTGTTGGCGGAATTGACGATGGCGTCGGCCTTGACTTTCGTGATATCGTTACGTACAATCTTTAAGGGCATTATAAAACCTTTTTATACGCCTCGATAAGCTTTTCGAGCGATACGGCGCAGTTGGCGGGCGATGTGGACGGGAGCTTGACGGCTTCGATGCCGACATCGTTTGCACAAAATTTTTTGTACAAGTTGTATGCGGTGGCGCCTGTGCAGAAGATGCGTGAAACCTTTGATTTCTTTACCAGTTCGCCGATGTTGTTGACGACAGGGTCTTCGATGCTTGTATCGCTTGCGCCTACGATAGTGCAGCTGTCCAGAACGTCCCACAATGCGACGTGATGCTTTTTGAGCATGGCCTTCTTTTGCGCGATAGTTTCAGGAATTTCTTCGCCGAGCACGATTGCTATGACTTTCCAGAATCTATTTTGCGGGTGCCCGTAGTAGAATGCCATTTCGCGCGACTTGGGCGAGGGAATGGAGCCGAGCAAGAGCACTTGCGATTCGCGGTCGTATAGGGCCGGGAACTCATGGGTGACGCGGGTGCGCGTGGCTTTGCTTACGGGCTTTTTCATGGCTTTAAAGATACTATATTTTTCGCATGAAAATCAAGATTTTGTTTGTGTGCCACGGGAACATTTGCCGAAGCCCGATGGCTGAATTCGTGATGAAAAAATTGGTGCGGGATTTGCCTGCCGAATCGCCTTTAGCCGATACAGATTTTGAAATCGCAAGTGCCGCGACAAGTACCGAAGAGATCGGGAATCCGGTGTATCCGCCGGCACGCCGCATGCTTGCTATGCACGGAATCGATTGCAGTGGAAAGACGGCGCGTCAGATGACTGCCCGCGACTATGAGTATTACGACTACATTGTGCTCATGGACCGTAACAATTTGCGCAACCTGCGCTGGATTTTACCGGCCGACGTGTACACGCGTGAAACATCTGGCCCGGTGGAAAGTCGCAAGGTCTCACTCTTGATGGATTGGGCGCACAAGAGTCGCGACGTGGCAGATCCCTGGTATACAGGTGATTTTGTTGCAACTTGGGACGATGTAAACGAGGGCTGCAAGGCGATGCTGGACCAAATTAAGCCCTTGTTTCAAGACTAAACGATTTTGAGTTGGCATGTTATTTGCTAAATTATCCCCGTAATTTTTTAATCAGTGTCCGCGGGCAGTGCCCTCGGCCGTAAAAAGGAAAAAGATGAGCATAGTCGATACCGTTCTTCACAAGATCTTTGGTACCCCGCACGAACGTAAAGTCAAGCAGCTGCGCCCGGTGATTGCCGAAATTCACAAGGCCCGCGAAGCCCTGGAAGCCCTGGATGACGCCGCCCTTGCTGCCAAGAGCGCAGAATTCCGCGAAAAGCTGAAGAATGGCGCTACCCTCGACGATATCAAGGTCGAAGCCTTTGCCGTTTGCCAAGAAGCTTGCGACCGCCGCCTGGGTATCTTCAATATCTTCAAGCCGGAATTCAACTTTGACTTTAGCCGCCTGGGCCCCGAGCTCCAGGAATCGGTGAACGCCGCGAAGGCCGAACTTGCCGCCGGCAAGAACGAATGGGAAGTCTACCTGCCCGCCTCTGTGTACGCAAAGGTCCGCGAACTTTACCCTGAATCGGTGAAGCCGTTCCGCATGATGCCTTTTGACGTGCAGATGATCGGTGGCTTGGTGCTCCACGAAGGTGCCATCGCCGAAATGGCGACGGGTGAAGGTAAGACCCTTGCCGCTGCCCTTCCGGTTTACCTGAATGGTCTTTCTGGCCACGGTGTGCACGTGGTGACGGTGAACGACTACCTCGCTGGCCGTGACGCCAAGCAGATGGGTATGGTCTATAAGTTCTTGGGACTTACGGTGGGCCTCATCGTGAACGGCCTGAACCCCGAAGAACGCCGCGTGAGCTACAACAGCGACGTGACTTACGGTACCAACAACGAATTCGGCTTTGACTACCTGCGCGACAACATGGCCGTGGAACCCAGCCAGCTGGTGCAACGCGAACTGAACTTCTGTATTGTCGACGAAGTGGATTCCATCTTGATCGACGAAGCCCGTACGCCGCTCATTATTAGTGGCCCGGCCGAAGACGCTACCGAAAAGTACGCCAAGGCAAACGAAATCGCGAAGCAGCTGATTAAGAACAAGGACTTCTCGGTCGACGAAAAGGACAAGAACATCCAGCTGACCGAAAAGGGCGTGAACCACATTCAGGAACTCATGCACATTACGAACCTGTACGGCGAACATGCCGACTGGGTGCATTTCCTCGATAACGCCCTCAAGGCCTGGTACCTTTACGAAAAGGACGTGGACTACATCGTCCGCGATACCGAAATCATCATCGTCGACGAAAACACGGGCCGCCTTATGGAAGGTCGCCGCTACAGCAACGGTATGCACCAGGCAATCGAAGCCAAGGAAGGCGTGCAGATCCGTCGTGAAAACCAGACGCTTGCAACGATTACGTTCCAGAACTACTTCCGCATGTACAAGAAGCTTTCGGGTATGACGGGTACCGCCGAAACCGAAGCCACGGAATTCATCAAGATTTACAACATGAACACTTGGGTGATTCCGACCAACAAGCCTTGCATCCGTAAGGACCTGCAGGACATGGTGTACAAGTCCGAAGACGCCAAGTGGCGCGCCATTGTGGCCGAAATCAAGGAACGTCACGAAAAGGGCCAGCCGCTCCTCGTGGGTACGGCATCCATTGAAAAGTCCGAACATTTGCATGGCCTCCTCGAAAAGGAAGGCATTCCGCACGAAGTCTTGAACGCGAAGAACCATGGCCGCGAAGCTGAAATCATTCAGTACGCCGGCTACAAGGACAAGGTGACGATTGCAACCAACATGGCTGGTCGTGGTACCGACATTGCCCTTGGCCCGGGAGTTACCGAGCTTGGCGGTTTGCATGTGCTTGGCACCGAACGTCATGAATCTCGCCGTATCGACAACCAGCTGCGTGGTCGTTCCGGCCGTCAGGGCGACCCGGGTTCCAGCCAGTATTTCTTGAGCCTCGATGATAACCTGATGCGTATCTTCGGTGGCGACAGCGTGAAGAACTTGATGACCCGCTTTGGCGTGGGCGAAGACGAAGTGATTACCCACCCGATCGTGTCCCGCTCGATTCGTGGTGCCCAGCGCCGCGTGGAAGGCCAGAGCTTCGACATTCGTAAGCACTTGCTTGACTACGATAACGTGATGAACGAACAGCGTAAGGTGATTTACGGCCTGCGCCGCCGTATTCTGAACGGCGAAGACATCAGCGAAGAAATCATGAACCGCATTGAAGACGCCTGCGACATTAAGGTGTCTCAGTACATTCCGGCGAAGACTTACGCCGAAGCCTGGAACCTGGAAGGCCTGCACATCGACTTGCAGCGTAGCCTCGGCATGGAATACAACATGACGCTCGAAGAAGCCATGAGTAAGACGCCCGAACAGGTGCTTGACGAAATCATCGGCTTGTGCAAGGCCCGCTATGAAAAGCTCACGAAGATCATTCCGGAAGCTGACTTCCGCCAGATTGAACGCCGCTTCTTGTTGATGACCATTGACCAGGTGTGGAAGGAACACTTGTACGCCATGGACCAGCTGAAGGATTCTATCCGTTTCCACGGATACGCCCAGAAGGATCCGCTGATGGTTTACAAGAACGAAGGTTTCAAGCTGTTCGAAGGTTGCCTCGAAAAGATTGCAACGCTCACGGCTCTCCGCATCTTGAACATCCGCATTACGCTCCCGAACGGTGTGACTGTTTCTCCGGACCAGTTGCAGCTTAAGAGCCAGGAACAGATCGAAGCCGAAAAGAAGGCTCTCGAAGAAGCCCAGGCTGCTGCCGCTCAGAAGGCTGCTGAAGCTCCTGCTGAAAATGCCGAAGCTCCGGCTGAAGAAAGCGCCGCAGAACAGATGAGTGCCGAAGGCGCTAAGCCCGCTGGCCTCGCAGGCACCGCCGCTACTTCTGAAACGAATGCGATTTCTGAAGAACAGCAGGAAGCCAAGCCTATGCCGCAGTCCGCACTGCCGGGCACTCGCCCGGGCGTGAACCCGGCCTTGCTCGCTGCTGCTCGCCGCCGCGCTCAGCAGCAGGCTCCGAAGCTCGGCCGCAATGACCTTTGCTGGTGCGGTTCTGGCCTCAAGTACAAGAAGTGCCACGGCAAGGACTTGGAATAATTGCAATTAAAAAGTCGCCTAAAGGGTGGCTGCATTTAGAATAAATTAATACCCGGAATCAAAAAAAGGTTCCGGGTGTTTTTTTATTAAGGGAATGTATGCTAAAACTAATCCTTTAAGCAACGAATGGACATTTTAGGATGAGTCCACCCAAAATTAAAACCATCTAAATCAAATACACAAGAATAAGAGAATTCCATATCATGAGCCACAGATGTCCAATATAACGAGAGTTCATATTCAAAAGAAAGATTTCCATTCATAAGCCAATACCCAGCAGGCAATGAACTGAAATCACAATCATTGCTCCCCGGCAAATAGCGCGGTCCAAAACTATCGGAACTGTATAATCTAGAAGCCGCCTTTTCTAATCCA
>NZ_ONDD01000044.1:0-11663 GCF_900316465.1 uncultured Fibrobacter sp.
CGGCGTGCTCGGTCGCGATATTTCGGGCAAGGGTGACTCGGGCCTGATTGAAGAAGCCTGCGACGCGATTCTCGATTTGGAATCTCGCCACCGCGACCACTTGCTGTGCTTCTTGCCGACCGAGCGCGACATTCAGGATTTAGCGGGGGAGCTTGCGCACGAATTGGACAGCGCGACTTTCGACGTGCTCCCGCTTTTCGGGCGCATGAGTCCCGAAGAACAACGCCGCATTTTCAAGAATTCGGGCAAGACTCGCGTGGTGCTTGCGACAAACATCGCCGAAACTTCACTCACGATTCCGGGAATCGCGTATGTGGTGGATACGGGTATGGCCCGCATCTCGCGATACAATGCGCAATCGAGAATTCAGGGGCTCCCAGTCGAAGAAATCTCGAAGGCGAGTGCCCGGCAGCGCACAGGGCGCGCGGGGCGCGTAAAGCCTGGCGTATGTATTCGACTTTATTCGCCGGAAGATTTCGAAAAACGTGACGAGTTTACGGAGCCGGAAATCCGGCGTAGTAATCTCGCGAACGTCGTTTTGCAATTGCGAAGCCTCGGGCTGGAACTGGAAAACTTCCCGTTCCTGCAATCGCCGCCGCATTCGGCATTCCGCGGCGCGTACAAGACGCTTTTTGAACTCGGCGCGTTGACTGCGGACAATTCCAGCGGTCATGTGACTAAGCTTGGCCGCGAAATGACGCGGCTCCCGATGGACGTTTCGCTATCGGCAGTGCTTTTGCGGGCCCGAGAATCCGGCGTTTTGCAGCCGGCGCTCATCGTCTGCTCGGCCTTAAGCATTCAGGATCCGCGCGTGGTCCCCGGCGAAGAGCCGGAGCGCACCCGAATCCGCCAGCTGCACCGCAAGTTTGCGGGCCACAAGAGTGATTTTCTGACTTTTGTAAGCATGTGGAATGCCTTCTGCGCTGAATGGGATGGCAAATCTTGGAACAAGCTTCGCAAATTCTGCGACAAGTTCAGCATGCATTTCTTGCGTTGCCGCGAATGGATCGATTTGTACGACCAGTTCAGCCGCATTCTCGAAGTCAAGTTCGATAAGCGCGAATGCCCGCTCGACAGCTTCCATGCCGACAACTTACACATCGCACTCCTTTCTGGATTCCTCGGGGGAGTTGCCCGCCGCGACATCGAAAACGGATGCTACCGCCTAGTGAGCGGGCGCGAAACCCATGTGTTCCCGGGCAGTGACCTTTACGGCAAGAGTGTGGAATGGCTCTTTAGCGCTGAAGTTCGCGAAACGAGCCGCATCTTCTTGAACAAGGGTGCCGAAATCAAGCCCGAATGGATTATGCAGGTGGCAGAACCGTTCTGCACACGCCGCTGGTTCATGCCCACCTGGAATCAGGAACGCGGATTCGTGGAAGCGGTTGAAGAAGTCAGCTTCAGGGGCCTCGTGATCAGTCGTGGGCACCGAGTGGATTACGCCCGCGTGAATCCGGACGAATGTGCCGAAATCTTTTGGCGCGAGGCTGTGGTGCTCGGGCAAATGGCTCGCCCCTTCGCCTTCATGACCCACAACGAGCGCGTGGTCGAAGACTTGCACGGGCTCGAGGCTCGCAAACGCCAATTCGGACTTGCCCCCAGCGAAGATGCCCTGGTGGATTACTACGTGCGTATCGCCCCGCGGGTCAATTCTATTAAGACGCTCAAGGACTACATTCGCGAACATACCGACCAGTTCCTCAAATTTGACGCCAAATTCTGGCTAGATCAGAACGAAACCGGTGTCAGCTACACAGATTCGGGCTTTAGCAATCGCGCCTTCGATGCCTTGGCGAAGGGTGACAAGAAAAAGGGCCCCAAGCCGCAGGAACCACAGCTCGGCGGTTCCCTCGAACAGTTCCGAATCGAATGCCTTGACGATTCCAGTCGCATGGTCGTGGGCGAGATGGTCTTTGACGCGACCAAGGAATATGACGGCATTACGCTGGACCTGCCTTATGACTTAATTCCGCAACTGACGCCTGCGAAACTGGCGCTTTCCATTCACCAGTGGCGCGAATGGATGATTGAATCCATCGTGCGCGAAATGCCCAAGGCCGCCAAAAAGCAACTTGAAAATCGCCGGACATTCATCGATGACGCTTTCTGTGACCGCCTGAAGACGGCTCCGCACAAGTCGCCCATGGTCTCGCTGTATGAAGTTTTTGCTGGAATCAAGCAGTTGGATTGCGACATTCCGACCGTGACGCCCGAAAAGGAAAACCACCTGCGCTTGCATGCCAAGATTTTCAAGACTGGCTTCCCGGAGAAATTTGCCTGCGAGATTAATCCGGAATGGGGGAGTTTCAATTTGTTTGCCGCGGTCCGCCCGATTGTGGTGACCTTCGGCATCGATTTTGCGCTGGGCGACATGCGCTTTGGCTGGCGCCTGGGCGAATCGGCCCTCATGACTCCGGCAGAATCCGCCTTCTGGCAGAACTTCCGCAAGCGGGTAGAAGGTCGCGCAAATTCCTCGGTCGACGCAACCGCGCCCGAAACAGCCGCTCCCGAAGCTGTCGCGCAGGCCCTCATTACCGACCGCCTGAATCTGCTCGAAACTGGCGGCCTCTATTCCGACGGATTTAAGACGGCCCTGAAGGCCTGGGTGCTCAAGTCGCTTGCCGCCGACAAGCTGGATGCTAACCGTTGCGTGCGCTTTACCGGCCTGGAATTTTCCCGCGGCAAGAAAATCAACGATTTCAAGAATCTCGCTGCGACTTCGCGCAGCGAAGATGACGAGGTGCGCCTCGCCCTAGTGCGTGCGACTTACGAGTCGGCCCTGCTCGGCGCCGAATCCTTTGTTGCCTACTGGGACATTCTTCGCGAATTCTCGGTCGCCATGCGCCAAGGTGGCGACCACGCCCGCGACGCCCTCGGTGTCATCACGGCGAACCACAAGTCTATCAGTAAAATCGTTGCCCTCTACACCTCCGACAAGGAAATGACCCTGTTCGAACGCCTTTGCGTTTTAGGCGATATGATTCCTCCCTCAAGGCCCGAATTATCGGTGCGCACGCTCCGCGAAAAGTTCCGGCCTTTCCTCAAGGCTCGTTTCATGAAGGACCATGAGCTCAAAAACGCCCGTGACCTGCTTTCGAAAATGGAACGCCTTTCGCAAGACGACCCCGAGTACCCGGAACTTTACCTGCAGGCCAGCGCCATGCTCGAAAGTTTTGAAGTGCTCAAGTTCAAGCGCAAGGGTGACGATTCCGAAGATGTAATCGAAGTCGATGCCCTCGCCAAACTCAAGGGCCGCTTCGGACGACTCTAGTTCCCGCGACTCCCGCGCCCGATATTTATATTTTAGGCAAAAAAAGAGGTCCCCGATGCAACTTTCCGAATTCTCGACATGGCTAGACAACCTGCTTGAACCCAAGCTCTTTAAGGATTACTGCGTCGACGGACTTTGCGTCGAAGCCTCCGACAAGGTCAGCCGAATCGTTTCGGGCGTCTCTTTCCGCGACCGCCTGATCGATGCCGCCATCGAAAACAAGGCCGACTGCATTATCGTCCACCACCCGAATGGCTTCTGGAAAGGTGAAAACTGCAGGCTGGTCGGCAAGTTCGGCGAGCGCATGCGCCGCCTGATGCAGAACGGGATATCGCTCTACGGCTTCCACCTGCCGCTCGACGGCCACATGGAAGTCGGCAACAATGTGCTTATAGCCAAAGCCTATGGCCTCCAGAATATCGAAGGGTTCCTCCGCGAAGGGGAACGTACCATCGGAGTCGTGGGGGAGTTTGCAACCCCCGTCGCCCGCGACGATTTTGAGACTCTTAGTGGTAAGGTGTTCGAACATGGGGTGCAGCATGCTCTCCGTTACGGCAAGTCCGCCATTAAAAAACTTGCCGTCTGTAGCGGCTCGGCTGGTGCCCCCGCCATCGAAGAGGCTATCGCCCTCGGTTGCGACGCTTTCGTGACCGGCGAAATTAAGGAAGCGGTCCCCATCGCCTGCGAAGAACTCGGTTTCAACCTGTTCAGCTGCGGCCACCACCGTACCGAAATCTTCGGTGTCCGGGCCCTCGCTGCCAAAATCCAGACCGAACTGGGTATCCCGGCCTCCTTTATCGATATCGATAACGAAGTGTAAAAAAGCCTGTTTTTACACCCTGTGTAAAGTTACTTTTTTATTCCGGAAAAGTCGCTTTTTTGCCGTTTTTAGCCTGAAAATGGCGTTTTTGAAGCGCTTTGGCCGTTGAGTGAGTCTCATCACACTATTTTACATTGCCACACAAGACCTTTTTACTATCTTTTCGCCCGTGAATTTTTATAAAACAACCATACACTTCCAGAACTCCTCGAAGTCGATGACCGTCCACATGCCGGTGTTCCTTTTCAAGGCATGGCCTGTGCTTCGAATCTTTGTGGCGATTGGTGTATTGTTGTTTGTCGTCCAGATGGTCTCGACCACGATTTACGACGGCATCCTGAACCATCAGTTGAACGAACGCCAAAAACTCGACAAGGAAATGTCCCAGATTCAGGGAACCCTCGACTACCTGTCGAACACCACGGCTTCTTTCTTCTCCGACGAAAACCGCCTTTACGCAAGCTTTGGACTGCCGACCCAGGACAAGGGTTCCCGCGAACTCGGTACCGGAGGTTCTGTAAGCCCGAACTCCCTTTTGCTCCGCAAGACATCTCCGGTTTACGAACGCATGTCCATTTTGAATGAAACTGCCGAACGTATCCAGGGCAAGCTTGCGAACAATGACTCGTCTTTCCGTACCCTGAACAAGTTCATGGACCAGAAGCACTACATGTGGCGCTTTATTCCGTCCATTTCTCCGACTAACGGCCGCTACGCTTCGGCTTTCGGCCCCCGTATCCATCCGGTGACGGGTGAAGTCGGCAAGATGCACCAGGGTGTGGATATCGCAAACGAACGCTGGACCCCGATTTACGCCCCTGCCGATGGTGTGGTGGAAGTCGCCCAGTTGAGTTCGACCTTCGGTAACTATGTGACGATTGACCACGGAAACGGCATCAAGACACGCTATGGTCACATGCAGCTGTCTATTGTGCAGCCGGGCCAGTACTTGCACCGTTACCAGGTGATTGGTTATATGGGTAATACCGGCCGCTCCGTGGGTCCGCACCTCCATTACGAGGTCTGGGTCCGCAATAGCCCGGTGAACCCGCTTGCCTATATGTTGCCCAACGAATATACCGTTGACTGACGGTCCCGGGTAACACTCTGCTCCTAGAATATGGCGCCGCTTGTCGGCTAAGGGCAGCAACCCCTTAGGGGGTCTCATGAATCAGAATGCATTTTTGCGTTTGTACGCGCTTCTTTGGGGCGTGGCGTTTTTCTTTTTTGGCTTGGCCCGGGCGGCCGAAACTCCGGATCTCTACTTTACCGAGATTCACCATTGCCCTGTAGAACCCGAACCGGAATGGGTCGAAGTCTATAACGCTTCGGGGGGTCCGCTCCCGGTAGAGGAGTACCGCTTTTGCAACCGCGCCAAGAATTGGAGCGCCTCTCAGGGCAAGACCCGGACCAAGCGCGACACCCTGGCCGCTTACGAGACCGTCATCTTCACCCGCGATACGCTCCTTTTGCGCGAATACCTTGGGTTCAAGGATGTGCGCCTCATTCAGTATGCCATGGGCTACCTGAACAATACCGCAGGTTCGCTTGCCATTTGCAAGGGGGATTCCGTCATCGACAGTGTGTCCTGGGATAAGGGGACGGTCGCGTGCCCTTCGGGGTTTAATCCGCAGACGGGCCGGGCCGAAAATACGCCGGGCTACCAGGGGCGGGTGAACCTGTACAAAGGCCGGTCTGCGGACAAAGGCGAGAAAACGCAAACGGCTAACCAGGCTCCTTTTACATTCCGGCTATCGACGCGTGTGGTGCGGGTGAACAAGACGCCCTTGCGGATTTTGGTGGAAAGCGACTTGTCGGTGACGCTTCGGCTGCTGGATTCGGCTGGTCGCGAGCAATGGAAAACGGAGGTGCCACCGCATTCGAATACTTGGCTGAATGTCCCACTCAATCATCTTTCGGGTATAGGTGTTGCCTATATCGCACTCATTTCGGGCAGCTACGAAAAGATGGTCGGATTCCTGATGAGGCCGTAACATGCGAGGGGCGGTACTATTAATAATATGGCTCGCGAACCTAGCCTTCGCCATGGACTTCCCCGGAGAATTTGTCCAAAATCCAGGTGGCTCGCTCGCCCTTTCGGGGCTCCCCGGGTACAAATCGAGCCCAGCAAGGTTTGCTGAACCTGGCTTCGGGTTGGCCTATGCGCAAGTGGAAGAGGCTTCCTTGCAGGTGGCGGGTGCTGCCGGCGAACTCGGTTTTTGGCGAGATTACCGACTGGCGTTCTTCAGTTCGTATCTTGAAATGGATTCCCTGTACAGGCAGGTTTATTCCGAATGGAATTTCTCGGTGGCAAAATTCTGGCTTGTTGGGGGAGTGGGCTATGGACTCTCAGTCAACTGGGTTCCGGATAATCAGATTTCCAGGGAAAACTGGACGACGAATCGTTACAAGGCTGGGCTTGCCCTTTTGAAAAGTCCGCTTTCGCTTTCGTCAATGGTAGCCCTCGTCAATCACCGCTCATTTTATGACTTGGATTATGCGGTTGCCCTCCGGTTCCAGGGCGAACGATTTGGGGCATTTGTTGAATATGACGGAAACTCTATCGATGTTGGTCATTCTTTAACCTTTGCTCATGTGTTTGTGCTTTCGTCCTATCGGTTTCCGGAGTTTGCGGTGTCCGTATCACTTGGTTTTAGCTTTGAAGGGTTGGCTTTTTCAGGGGCATATGGTAATGCCCGCTCTATATGGGATTGGTTTGGATTTACGGCGGCGAAATCAGTGAAAAAAAAGACTATATTATAAATATGCAGGTCCCTGTTGGTCTTTTAATTGCGGTATCTTTTGTCTGTTTCTTGGTAATCACGGCGTTTGTGATTGTCGTTCTTTTGATTAAGGACTTGTTGAACAAGCAAAAGATCTATTCCGTTTTTTCGGACTATTTGGGCGATTTCCTTGTGATAGTCTCTAAAGAAGGTCGCTTGATCGATGCGACGCCGACCTATATTTCGGACCCGCTCTACAATTCCATTTTGCGCCAGAGGTCATTCAAGAAGATTTTCTCGGCTGCCGAATACAAGCGTTTTTTGGAATACGTCAAGGGTTTGGATGCGTACCCTGATATTCCGTTCGTTTTTTCGCAGGATGCCGGTGATGGCTTAAACTGGTACGAAATTCGTGCTAGCATGCAAAAGCAGGGGGTTGATGTCCACATGGTCCTTTTGCTTAAGAATGTGACCTTGGACGTGGAATCTAGAACCCAGCGTGACGAATTGAAAGAAAAAGTCGACATGCTCTTGCAGAATACGGGCGACTTTTTGTGGTCCATGGATGTCGATACCCGTACATTTACGTTTTTGACTCCGCTAGTCGATGATGAAGGCCGAGCCATTCCGAGAACCCAGGGTGTTCAGGATATTCGTGCGATGATGCCCGAAGACGACTACGCCTTCTTTGACAAGCACTTGAATGCACGCATTGTGGAATTCCGCGCCAAGGGACAAAACTTGAGCGAAAATCGCGGCGTGCGGTTGCGCTTGCAGGGCGAAAACGGAAAGCTTGACTGGTATGCCTTTTGCGGACGTCTTTACACCGAAGAAAACGCGAAAATCGTGTTCCGCGGTTCGGCTCGCCGTTTAGATTTGCAGCTTGAAAACCCGGTTGTCGAAGGGTCTGATTTGAGTGAATCCCTGCAGATGTCGGCTCTTGCATTCCCCGATATCCGCATGTTTTGGATTGATAGAGATTACAAGGTTCGTGGCTGCAACCAGGCGTTTTCGCTTGCGTTTGGTAGCCCGAATCCCGAAGAAATCGAAGGCAAACGATTGCTCGAAGTGGTGCGCCCGCGCTATTTCTCGCTGTTCCATGGAGTGGTTTCTGAAGTGTTCGAGAAGGGACTTTCCAAATCCTGGAAGGGCGCCTTCGGTGTCGGTAAGCGCTTACTGTGGTTTAATGCGGTCCCGCTTAGACGTGAAGACGGCTATACTCATGGTGTGCTTGGCGTGTACATGCAGCTCGATGAAAACGATTTTAATGTTGTTAACAATTTAACTATGGAGAAGAAATGAAAAGATTAATGATGATTGCTGTTGCCTCTCTGCTTATGTTTGCAGGTTGCGAAGGTAAGAAAGAAGAACAGGCTCAGGTTCAGGCCCAGCCGGCTCCTGCGGCTGAACAGCCGGCTGCCAAGAAGGCTGCGGCCCCGTCCGAAGTGGCCGTGCGTGCCGGTGTGCAATCGATCGATTGGGACAAGGCTATTGAAATGAATGCCAATGGTGGCATTTATGTGGATGTCCGTAATCCGCCGGAACTGAAGGAAGGCTTCGCTCCGTATGCCGTGAACATCCCGCTGGGTGAACTGAAACAGCGCTTTGGCGAACTTCCGAAGGACAAGGATTTGCTGGTCTACTGCCGTTCTGGCCGTCGTAGTGAAGCAGCTGTCAAGTTCTTGATGGACCAGGGTTATACCCGCGCGTATAACGTCCTCGGTGGCTTCCTCGCTTACCCGAAGAAGTAAGCCTGTTGCCCTCGTCATCCCGGCGAAGTCCGGGATCAGCAATCTTGAATATGAATTATTTACAGCTAGCGTTTGAAACCTCACTCTTCTCGGTCGGGATTAGCCGACCGAATCCTGCCGTAGGCGCCGTCGTCGTTAAAGACGGAATTGTCGTCGGGAAGGGGCGTACACAGCGCCCCGGGAATGCTCATGCCGAGGTGATGGCGCTGCGTGATGCGGGCGAACTCGCCCGCGGGGCGGCCATCTATGTAACGCTGGAACCTTGCTGTCATTATGGCCGCACGCCCCCCTGCACTAAGGCTATCATCGATGCCGGCATCAAGGAAGTCTACTTCGCGCATGCCGACCCGAATCCAGTTGTGCGCGGCAAGAGCCGTGCCATTCTCGAAGAAGCCGGAATCAAGGTCTTTGAAGGCCTGGATGCTTGCGAGCGTGCGATTGTTGAAAGCGGGTGGGATGATTCTTGCTCTCATGACGGTTGTAAAGTTCTTTCTGGAAATTCAGCTGCCATGGGGGAGCCGGAGACTCGCGCCGAGGCGCTAGCCGAAGCCCGCATGCTCTTTCACGAAATTGAGCGTTTCTTCGAAGCCTATGACTATTTCGTGCGCAACAAGGCGACCTTTATCGAAATCAAGTCGGCCGTTTCTCAAGAAGGCTATATGGGCGCATGCCAGCCAGACGGCTCGCATACCTCTTTGAAAATCACCGCGCAAGGAGCCAACTGCTGGAACCATGAACTTCGCGCCATGAGTGATTCGATTCTCGTGGGCGCAGGCACGGTGCTTGCCGATAACCCTTCGCTCGATGTTCGCTTTGCCCATGGGAACAATCCCGTGAAAATCATCTGGGCTGGACATCATGAATTTACCGCCGCTGAAGTTGAAAGCCTGCGCGTTTTTCAAGCACCTGTAGAAGAGGGCAAAGCTCCCATCATCTTTACTTGCGTGCCACAGCCCGCGCTTGAAAAAAAGAATGTGGGCGAGGCGCCGGCTGTTGAAAATTTCGCAGTTGAAGTCGTCGCTTTAAGTAACGCCTCTTTTGTTGCCAACTGGCACGAAATGCATGCGAATCTTTCCGCCCGCGGCATGCACCGCCTGATGGTGGAACCTGGCGCTCGTCTCGCTGATGAAATCTTTAAATGCGGTCTCTGGAATCGCCTCGATTTATGGCAATCTTCCGATCCCGCGGTCGATCGTGCGCTTGAATCCAGCGGCGCCGACGGCTTAACGTACCCAGAACTTCCCACAGCCCTCGTCGCCCGCGAATCCTTCATGCTCGGGCCCGACGTGTTGACCGTGTACTCGCGTTAAAGCGCTTGCATCAGTCGCTTCTTAGCGGCCCCATCGGGCAATTCCAGGAACAGTTCCTTCGCGAACGCCTTAGTCAGCATTTCGCGGGCCTTATCGGCCGGAATTCCGCGGCTTGTCAAATAGAACATCTGATCCTTGTCGAGTTCGCCCACGGTATTGCCGTGCGTACATTCCACGTCATCGTGGTAAATTTTGAGCACCGGCTTCACTGAAACGCTCGGACCATCGCTTAAGAGAATCGTGTTCACCAGCTGGCTCGAATTCACCTGGCTGCAATTGTTACCCACGACCACCTGGCCATCGTAGCTGGCATAAGCGCTTTCGTCGAGAATGTTACGCACGAACTGCGTGCTCACCGTGCTGGGAGCGTTGTGCAAAATTGTCAGGCGCTGATGCTTAGAGGCTGTACCTTTCAGAATATTCAAACTGCGGTAATCGAAGTTCGCGCCTTCGCCGTTCAGTTCCACGCGGGCACTAATACGGCCAATGCCGCTGTCTTGCAAAACGTTTGCGAAATGCACCGTAGAATTTGCGGCCTGCTTGATGTCGAAATGCCTAAAGGTTAGCGGCAAGTCGTTAGCGGGGTTTGCAAAAAAGATTTCGAGTTCGGTGCCTTCAGCAACATTGATATCGAAGCGTTCCGCGCAAATTTCGTGCATCACCTTGTTGTCAAGGATTTCGATGCTGGCCTTTGCGTTCTTGCCGATGTTCAAAACCGTGCGACCGAAGTCGTTATTGCACTTGAGCATCGCCATTTCGTTTTCGCCGTCGGCAATCGTCTTCACGAGCTTACGGGCGTTGCAGGCAACCGGCAAAAGGGCGGCAAAGTCGTCTTCGTTTGCGAAGTCTTCGTCGCAAGAGCATTCACTCGGGAATTCAGGAGCCTGAATCTTGTTGACCGGGAAAAACGTCCACAATTCGTTATTGCGACGCGGCATTCCCAATTGTTTAATGCGGGTAATGGCGTCCATTAGTTTTCCTCGATCCAGTCGTAACCTTGTTCTTCGAGCTTGAGGGCGAGTTCCGGACCGCCCGAAAGAATAATCTTGCCGTGGCGCAGCACATGCACGTAAGTCGGCTTGATGTAGTCCAGAAGTCTCTGGTAGTGCGTCACCAGAATCACCGCCTTTTCGGGCGACATAATCTGGTTGATGCCGTGAGCCACAATGCGGAGAGCGTCAATGTCGAGACCCGAGTCCGTTTCGTCGAGGAAAGATACCTTCGGGTCCAAAATAGCCATTTGCAGGATTTCGTTGCGCTTCTTTTCGCCACCGCTAAAGCCGTCGTTCACGCCGCGGTCACGGTAACGGTCATCCATTTCGAGCATGGCCATCTTTTCTTCGCAGAGCTTTTTGAAGTCGGCATCGGCGAGCGGTTCAAGCCCCAAGTAGGCGCGTTTGGAGTTGAGCGCCATCTGCAAGAATTCCACGTTGTTCACGCCCGGAATTTCGGTCGGATACTGCGTGCTGATGAACAGGCCGGAATTGGCGCGGTCGCAAATTTCCATCGAGAGCAGATCCTTGCCGTCGAGCGTCACGGAGCCGTCATTCACGGTGTAGGCGGGGTGGCCTGCAATCACCTTCGAAAGCGTACTTTTGCCGGAACCGTTGGGGCCCATGATGGCATGGACTTCGCCCGGTTTGACTTCCAGGTTGATACCCTTCAAAATCTGGGTTCCGTCTTCGATACTAGCTTTCAGGTTCTTGATGGACAGCATAATTCCTCTCTTAATCGGTTGCCAAATATAGAAAAATCTCCATTAATCACCATTATTAAAAAAAAAAGAAC